>JAGWRJ010000846.1 GCA_028869725.1 Alphaproteobacteria bacterium
CATGTCGATAGCACACGAGTTGTCCGGTTTTTGGAAGCGTTCCAAAGGGTCCGGGAAAGCGGAATGCGACCCCAGGTACGGATGTCGAGATATCTGGATGGCATTCACCAATATCGGCGAGGGCGCATGGGCTGCGTGGAGGCGGCGGAAATGTTGGGGATCGGCGAGCGTCATTTCCGGCGATTGAGGAAGACCTGCGCGGCAGAGGGAGTCGATGGGCTGGTCGACCGCAGGCGTGGGCGCAAATCCGGCCGCCGCCCTCGCGAAGTGACCGAGCTGGTCTGGGTGGAGAAGGACGCCCTTCTCCTTCTTCATAGCGAGGCACTGGCGCGCTTTGGCGGCGTGGACGGGATACGCGACGAGGGCTTGCTCGGTTCGGCTTTGGCGCGGCCTCGGAATGCCCTTTGCCATGGAGGCTGTGGTTGCGCTGGCGGGGAGCTGGATCTGCGAGAGTGAGTTTACGTCCTGGCTCAGGCTCCGTATCACGCGCATGCCGACTTGAGGCCATGAGGGCCGGTCGCGGACAGAGCATGACCGCGATCCCCGAGCGGGCCTGATATGCGCAGGTCCCGTGCCCGTGCGGAAGAACATGGGACGTCGGTGCTACGGACAACAGACAAAGGCGCTCGCAACTCCTCGAACACCAAATCCGCTCGGCTTATCCGCAAATATGAGGACCAGTCGGATAGAACGCCGTGAACGTCGTGATCTGCCGGGCACCACAACCCGAGCGAGACATCCCACAGAAGTCCAGACACAGCCTATCCTTGATGCCGCAGGCCGTCTGCGTCCCTTACCATGACGACGAGATTGGTAGCGGCAAGAAAAAGCAGATCCCTGAACACAGAGCGCGACACCGACATGAAATCCTGCCTGCGCACAGTCTTCCGGCAGGGCAAGACGACGTCTACGAGCTTTCGCAGCGCACACGGCGCGAGCGCCGTCTATCGCGATGTGCCTCTGCGTCTGGCGGGTACGCGCGGATGTCCTGTCACCCCGCCGGGGTAATAGTCAGTGCTCTTGCGACAGCCTGCGCGTCAACAGGCACTTGCTGCGCGAGGTGGGGGACGGCAAGGCTCTGCCAGCCGGAAGCCTTCCGGTTGTCAGACGCCGTGGCCACGCTCTGCGCGCGCGAGGGCTTCCATCGTCGTCGAGCTTCTCTGGTAGTCCTTGAACCAGCGCAGCATGAAAAAGAGCGAGGGAAGTCCCGCGGCTACGGCAAAACCGGAGAGCACAACACCCAAGGCATTGGGACTTCCCGAAAGGTCGACCAGCCAGCCGATCAGCGGCGGCGCAAACAGTGGCCCAAGCAATGTCACGACAGCGGTATAAAGCGCAAAGACCTGGCTGCGCATCTCGCCCGGCGTGATCAGGGCAATCGCCGACGGCCCGCCCGCTGTTGCCAAGGTGGTACCGATGATCGCGACGAACATGATAGCGGCAGATATCTCGCCCGTCGGCGCAATAGGATAGGCAGCATAGGCCGGAATGCTGATGAGAACGCCGAGAATGAGCACCCGCGCCGCGCCGTCCTGAATGGTCCGGCTCGAGAGCTTGCGCGACAGCCAGACCGCAAGGAAGGTACCAAGCGGCCCCGCCGTCAGGAAGTAGATCCCCGTCAAAGTCCCTACTTCAGCGACGCTCCAGTGCCAGCTGCGCTGGAACAGTGGGACGTTCCACAGCACCATGATGCTGAGGGCGATGTTGCACGAAGCCCCGATGATGAGAACACCAAAGGCCTTCCAGTTCCTGCGGATGTAATCAAGACTGGTCTTGAGCGGCACACCTTTTGCGGTCACGTGCAGGGTTTCGGTGCGCACCGGCTCACGGATGGTGAGCATGAGCGCGACAAACACGAACCCGGGAAGACCCACGAGCAGGAAGGCGCCCTGCCAGGGCTGGAACGGCCCCAGTCCCAGGATGTGAAAGGGTCCAAGCTTCTCGAGCCAGCCGACGAGATTGCCGCCGATAAGAAAGGCGAGCCCGGCCCCCAGATAGGTGCCGGCCATATAGACGCTGATGGGCCGGGCACGATGCGCACGGTGAAAATAGTCGCTGATGATCGACACCGAGCACGGCAGCGCAATGGCCTCGCCGAGGCCAAGACCGAGCCGCAGGAACAGCAAGGGAAGAAACGAGGCGATAAAGGCAACTCCGCTCGTCATCGTGCACCAGCACAGCACGGCAAGCACCATCAGCCATTTCCGGCTGGAGCGATCCGCCTGCCAGCCCAGTGGAATGACCACCACCATGTTGAACAGGGAAAATGCCGGCCCGAGAAGAAGACCGATCTCAAAATCGCTGAGCCCCATCGCGTGCTTGATGGGATCAATCACCAGCGACAGGATGAAGCGATCGAAATAGGCCAGAATGTAGACGGCAAGAAGCAGGCTGACGACGTACCAGCGGTAGGCGAGACTGCCCACCCCGCTTGCCGCAACAACACCTGCTTCGGTGTCCGAGATCGGTTCAGGATTCAACATGCAGCGCTGGAAGCCTTAAGACTTCCAGGCGCCGAACACGTACCAGCCACCACGACCATGCATGGGCCGGCCGGGCTCATCCCACGCGAACTCCGTCGCCCGGTCAGGATAGGCGGTAACGTCGGGCAGGATCTTGGCGAAGGACTTCTCGGCGGCGAAGCCGGCCGTCGCACACAGGGCAATCGGATCTTCGGCGCGGAACGCCGTGTAGGAGGGCTCGTTGTTGTTCTTGGTGTCCCAGTTCCAGAAATAATCCTCCCACGCATCCACCAGATTCGTGGCAGGCAGCTCCTGGTGCACCATGAGGCCCTTCGGGCTGAGAAGCCGGTGGCATTCGGACAGCACCTTGTGGGTCGATTTGACCGGAATCTCGTGGAAGAAGAAGCTCGAGACGATGAGGTCGAAGAAGCCATCTTCAAAATCCATGGCTTCGGCATTCTGCTGGCTGAAATGAACCGCAATACCTTCATGCTCGGCGACAGCGTGACCGTAGCGCAAAAGGGGCGCACCCACGTCAACGCCATAGGCTTCCAGGCCCGGAAACGCCTCCACATAGGGCAGAAGATTTTTTCCGGAGCTGGTGCCGATGTCGAGGATGCGACGCGGACGAAACTCCGGGTATGTCGCCTTGATCCAGCGACTGATCACCTTCGCCACACCGCCAAACATGCGGTGGTTCATATTGGCGGCAAAGACGCGCGAGCCCAGTCCGACCACTGCGCCCTGGGCTACGTCGTCTTCGGTCCACTCGGAATGGAAGCAGCCCGGCGTCAGATGTACGTCAAGCGCGGTAACATAGCGCGGGACTTCGAGGTTGGGATTGAGGCGCAACGAGCCGCCCGCCGGCGAGCGGGCAGCTGCATCGCGCGCCGTCTCGATCATCTGCGGCAGCGCCCGCTCGATCTGCGGCTGCACCGACTGAAAGCACATCTCCTGCACGTTGTAACGTACGGAGCTGTAGAACTTGAATGAGGGACGGGCACGCATCGCCTGCGCAATCTCCCGCGCATTGCCGTACTGCTGACCTGCGCGGCCGTCGACATTCTGGCTGAAGTCCGTGTGCAGGTCTTCCACCATGTCACGGATCGCATGACGGCGTAGCGCACTGCAAAAACCCTGCCGGCTGCGCTCGTCGAGCGTCGGTCGGGCCAAGGCTTCAATGTCTCTGACCCCGGAGTTGTTCCGGTCGTTC
>JAGWRJ010000847.1 GCA_028869725.1 Alphaproteobacteria bacterium
ATTGTAAAGCCCCCTGATCAAGAACATACCCGTCCCCCTCGAGTCGGTCCGAAGGACCTGCACCCGAGCCTATCGCGATGAATGTTACGACGAGGCCAAGTCATGAGTTTTGAGATTTTCACGCTTGTTTCGGGAACCTACAGCCACGCGGCTGCCGCGTTGATCAATTCGTTGCAAATGCACGGCTTTGATGGCCAAATCACGGTGGCACATAGCGGGGAACTCAATCTCAGCCTGGCACCCGATGCTCCTGTGAAGACCATCAGACTGGACGCACTGGAGAAGTGGATCGGCTGCCAGAAGCCACGTCTGCTGCTGAATGAAGCCCGAGGCGCCTTTGCCTTTATTGACGCAGACTGCGTGGTTGGTTCCCCCAGGCTTCTTGAAATCATTCGGGATACGGTGCCGACTCGCCCGCTCTTGGCAGTGGAAGCGATCCTGCCTCATTGTGACTATCGACGGGAGGGTTGGAGCCACTGCGTGCATTCGATGCTCGGCCGCAAGTCCGTTCCCGTTGAGAATATATATTATAACAGCGGGTTCATTGCCGGAGACGTAACCCGGGATGCCGCCTTGCTGAGAGAATGGGAGACAATGGTCGATCAGTTGCGTGACACTGGCGACCTGTTCAGGGATGAGCATTTCCCGATGGCAGATCAGGACTGTCTGAACGCGATACTACAGGATGGAACGGTCCACGCGTCAGCGCTTTCTCCGCCGGACATCTGGTACGCGGCAAGTCCGGTCAATCCGTTCTTTCACGTTGGCACCGGGAACACTCCGTTGCTGTTGCACTGCACGGGGCGCAACAAGACGTGGGAGCTGACGCAGGTTCCGGCGCGTGCGCCCCATGCGTATGATCTGGCCTGGTATAAGAGCATCAGCCACCCAAAGGGATGGGCGCGGTCACATCTCGATATTCCAAAAGCAATAGAAGCGTGGCTGCGTGGCTCATGGGAAGGCCGACTTCGACACAACTGGGCCGCAGTGAGTAGACGGCTGGGTCTAAGTGGAGGCTGAGCCGGCGACTGCTTGGACGCCGCCTTTATGGTCTGAACTTGTCCGGAATGGCCGCGACTTCGGCCGAGGTAAGTTCGGTCATCTTTCTGACGATGAGATGCTCGGAAAAGCCGCCGGGCCGCGAGGCGACCGTCAGGTCCCAGTCGAGCGGCGAGCATATGGTGTCAGGGCCTACAACATTCATGACGAGATAGGCGTCCGGCCAACGCAGCATCGGATATTTTCCGGCAAGATCGAGCCGGTAATACCGGTTAAAATTGGTGTTGATGTAGATCGTCTTCGGATTGGGCGACTTCCAGTTGTCGAACTGGTTCACGAAGAAGCACGAGGGCGCGCGTTGGGTTGGTATTTTTCCCTTCGCAGGGGCCGTATGCGCGAACGCTGGGCCGGTGAAGGCAAGGCTGACCAACATCGCAGTGCCAACGCCCAATTTGACAAAGCTCTTCATGTGAATACCCGAATTCAAGCAGTTAGTGGCGTGATCATAGAGCCTCGCCGCTGAACCGCAGATGAACGGATAGGATTTCTATCCGCCAAGAGCCAACCCGGCGCATGGCAGGCCGTCATGATGACTAGAGCGTACCCCGCCGACGGCGCCGTGTCCCAGGCGCCCCCAGCCGGCGCGGCATTTGGCCCCCAGGCTCGCCGATCTGCTCCAACTTTGACCCTGGTCAAAAATGACACATGCGTCACCTTTAACGTGGCTAATGCGTGGGTCGTGTTCTGAGGAGGTGGCTGGGGCAGAAGACGTGGACGCAGGAGGCAATGGTCTGGCGATCCATCAGGGGCGCACGACCGGATCCAGTGCTCACACAGTGTCCCCGCCCGCCCCCTTCAGACGCGAGCACGTACGGCAGAGCCGTAAGGCCCGATGTGGCGGCAGGCCTGGGCCCTCGGACCCGGCAATGGCGCCGTTGTGCCAGCGGGAAGCCGCCGTCAAACCCAGGGAGGACAGTAATGGCAGATTTTCTTTCCAATTATTCCATTCAGAGATGGCTGGAATCGTGCCCGCAGGGGTATCTCGAGAACACGGTTTACGGTCACGGCGCGGATGAGCATGAGCCCGATGCCATGCTCGACAGTGAGATGCTGCGCGAGAGCGAGATCCGTTCAACGGTTCAGCTCATTGCGGGTGAACGCTGTGCCCTGGCTGCATCCTCGGGATTGATCAATTCGGCGCCCGATCAGGCGAGCAAGGCATTTCTCGCGACCCAGACGCTTGATGAAGGCCGACACGTCGAAATCTTCACCCAGCGCCTCTTCGATCTTGGCGTGAAACCCAAGGATCTCGAATCCACCATTACAACCTATCTGAACCCCCATCTGGCGAAGTTTGCTGAAGTCCTGCTCGAGAAGGTCGACAAGAAGGACTTTATCGCTGGCGTAGTCGGCCAGAACATCGTCCTTGAAGGCATGGCGTTTTCGGTATTCGAGATGCTCCATGCATCACACGCCCAGACAAACCCCAAATTTGCCCACACTTTGTCCGGAACGATCGCCGATGAGCGCCGTCACGTGGGCTTCGGTGAGAACCGGATTGGCGACCTCATCCGACGCCATCCCGAACGCAAAGCCGATGTCGAACGCATGCAGCGTGACATGTCCAAGCATATGCTTGCTACCTTCCACGTCGCTTTCGCCGGCAGTGCGGCCGCCAATTCAGAAATGCAAAAGCGTGCCGAGACAACCGGGCAGAACAGATCTCAGGCCATCTACCACGGTGTCGATCTGTCCGCCGCCTCGACCGAGGAGATGGAAAAGGTGCTCGCCAACACGGTTCTCGGTGAATTCAAGACCCGTCTGTCGCGCATCGGTCTTGAATACCAGTCTCCGCTCTGAGCACCAGCATGAGCGGCCCGGATGATCC
>JAGWRJ010000848.1 GCA_028869725.1 Alphaproteobacteria bacterium
AGCTACGTCAAGGCGTACAACCATCACATTCCGCAGCGCGCTCTCCATCACCTCTCACCCGTCCAGGCGCTCAAAAAATGGCAGGCAAAAAAACCGGATTTGTTCGTGAAACGGGTTTACAACCAGCCGGGACTTGACAGCCGATCGATTCCACCTGAATCTGTTCCCGACTGAAGGACTGTCGAACGTAGTACTTGAACATGTCCTCAGTTGGGAAGGGCAGGCCCCTCGGATGCCAGTATGTGAGATATCCGTGTGGACCTTCTCGCTCGAGGCACCCAATCTCAGTCATGAAGTCGCTGTAGATATCACCCATGCCTTTACCAGGACGGACTTTCCGGGCGTAGTAATCGATGATCTGCTCGATCATCTCGGGTGTTGCGTTGTGGCCATGGCCTTTGCCCTTGTACGAAGGGCTCCCCCGTTTCACCTGCGAAGGATGGTCCGCGCGAGACCAGTGACCGATGCGGTGAATCGGGTAGTGCAGAGCCAGTGGATTCCGACCGAACACCAAGTAGGTGTAGAAGGCAAGGCGTAGGCGTGTCTCGTTCTGCCTCGGCTTGCAGCGGCGGGCGTGCGCGTTGATGATTTGATCTGGGTTATTAGCCGCCAGAATCTCGTTGACACCCCGAACGAGCGGGTCGATCAACTCGAGCTTTCTGTTGACGCGCGCACTATGCGACAGGCGTGCGGATCGTCGACGGGCATCGAATGAATCCAGGTTGCGCCCTTCGAGTTCGTCGAGCCATGGAGGAAGGAGGTGCTGGTGTTCCGCCCGGACGATGCGACCATCCAGGAGACCGGACTCGAAGTCTTCGCGTGGTATCTGCAAAAGATATGGAACAGGCGTTGGCACCTGTTGGACCGGGAGTCTCCCGTTGGGTCTTTTGCGAGTAGTTTGCCGTGCGGGACGCTCGACGAATTCGACCAGGTAGACCGTACCGCTAGCGCTCTTCAGGAAGTAGTACGTGACGCCGCGCTCTAGGGCGCGGTAGCCATCCGGAGCGACGACTTGCGTGCCGATTGAAATTCCTGCGCTCATCTCAGTTCCTCCGGAACCAAGCGCCGTAGACCGCGAGGACATCTCGGGTCTCGGGTAACAAGGGACGATCAAGAAAGATTGGAGAGAAGAGATCCACGCGGAGGTCGCGCCGCCAGATGGCCTGAAAGAGGGCGGTCTTGAGCGCGTAGACGGTCCAGTGGAAGCGCGCGGCCAGAAGACCGATCACATTGAGCGGCGGGATGCCCTGGCCCAGCGCAGCACGGAAGTTGTCCAGGATTGTTTGCTGCTGCGCCGCACTGAATGTTGTCTTGCGGTGGTGCCACAGGCATAAGTGGGTCAGGTTGGCGATGAGCGTGGGATCGAAGTCCGCTTGCGTCAGGCGCATCGTGCGGATACCAGCGTCGGCATAAAGCACCTCCTCCACTGCGTGCCTGGCGAAAGCCTTCTCTTTTGCTTGTCGACGTTGAGCGCTGTCCTTCATGGCGCCGGCGTCACTTTCCTCAAACTCGCCGGCATGACCTTTGACAGTGATGTTTACGCAATACGGTCCTTGCGCGTCCTCCAAGAACAGCAGGAAGTCGCCAATCCACGGAAAAGGGACTGTATCGACGTGCCGCGGGCCATTCTGTGCGGGGACGCGAATGGTGGGGTGCAGCGGTAGGACGCCCAGGCTCTCTGCGATTTCGACCGTTCCGCGCATGTGCGGGAGGATCAGACTTTGGGCCTTAGGGTGTCCCGAAAGTGGATGCGACTGAGGTAGCACGGGCAGCATCCTTTGGTCATGGATGTCCCAGAGCTGGTCGTTGTAGAGGCAGACCGTAAGCGTCCTGCGAACCCATCTTTTCAATGAATTGTGGCTGAGCGAAGCTTGGGTTTTTTCGGAGGCCCCATGCGATCAGACAAACTCAGTGCAGAGCGGATTGATGAGATTTTGGCGATTCTCGATGAACTCAAAGCC
>JAGWRJ010000849.1 GCA_028869725.1 Alphaproteobacteria bacterium
AATCACTTGCCGCGTGACGTCCGTTGCAATCGTCACGACTGAGCATAACGAAGCATAACCGAGTCACGCCAGAGTCACGCCAGGCTTTTCTATATATCGTTCATCCCTACACTTGTGTGGCGCCGCAGAAGAAGTTAGCTCCGTGCGCGTGGTTCGAGTTTTTGAACATTACGGGTACCTCGTGCGCGCGAAATCGATCCTCGCCGGACTGCATCATGAGTACTTTGTCGAACAAATGACGGCCTGATCGAGTTTCTTCGGACGACAACTCGTACACCACTCCGTGTGTTATCTCCAGCGTCGTTGCTAAAAAACCGCGTTATGCCCAGAACTTTTCGCGAACTTTGGCTTGTCGCGGCCCGATTGGCGTCTCGAGGGTCAGCTCGGTGCCATCGCCCCAGTGGGTCATGCGCACCATGCCGATGGCGACATTGGTCTTGAAATCCGGCGACCATGCTGCCGACGATACACGGCCAACCGCCTCTCCCCCGTGCGTCAGGGGCCACCAGCGGTCGCAGACCGGCACGGCGGGGCCTTCGATCTCAAGCGCGCGGATCTGCTTGACCGGGCCTTCCTTTGCAAACCGCAGCAAAGCATCCCCCCCGATGCAGCCCATCGCGGTCTGGGTGTTGCAGAACCGGCCGAGCCCGCATTCATGCGGCGTGTTGTCGTCGGTCATGTCGTTGCCGTAGGACAGCAAACCGCCCTCGATCCGTTCGATCAGGTTGGGACAGCCGGGACGGACGTCCATCGACTTGCCGGCCTCCAGTAGAGCGTTCCAGAGCGGCATGCCGAGCTCCTCGCCCTCAACATAGATCTCGAATCCGCCCTGCTTGGAGTAGCCAGAGCGCGCAACGACCATGTCGTGCCCCTGGAAGTCGAGATGCGCGAACCTGAAGAAGCGGATATTGCGCACGGCATCGCCAAATACCGCCGCCATCAAATCATCGGCACGCGGCCCTTGCACAGCGAGGGGCGACACGTCGGGCTCGTCCACCAGCACGTCGAGCCGGTAGCCGACGGCGAGCCCCTTGATCCAGTAGAGCAGATCACTGTCGGCGATCGAGATCCACCAGCGGTCCTCGGCCAGCTTGACGGCAACGGGGTCGTTCAGCATGCCGCCGGTCTCATCGACGATGGGCACGTAGTAGCACTGGCCGGGCAGCATCCCGCGCAAGTCGCGGGGTGTCAGCAGTTGCGCAAAGCGTCCGGCCTCGGGGCCGCGCAGCTCGACCTGGCGCTCGCAGGCGACGTCCCAGACTTGCACGGCCTGTTTCAGATGGTGATAGTCCTCCTCGACCGAACGGAACACCGTCGGCAGGAGCATACGATTGTAGACCGTGTAGGCCTTGACGCCGGCGGCCTCCACACCGTCCGAGAAGGCAGTACGACGAAGCCTGCGCGAGGGTGAAAGCAGTGCCATTCCAGTTACTCCAGTTCTTTGGCGCGATCGCGAAGCTGGAACTTCTGAATCTTGCCGGTGGATGTTTTGGGAAGGGTTTCGAATATCACCGCCTTGGGAGCTTTGAAGCCGGCCAGATGGGCTCGGCAGAAGGCGATGAGTTCGTCTGAAGAGACCTCGATCCCTTCGCGCAGCTCCACAAAGGCGCAGGGTACTTCGCCCCACTTCTCGTGCGGCATGGCGACCACGGCGGCGGCCTGGACAGCTTCGTGGCGATAGAGCACAGCCTCGACTTCAACCGAGGATATGTTTTCCCCGCCCGAAATGATCACGTCCTTCAAGCGATCACGGATCTGGATATAAGCATTGCCATGTCGAACAGCGCCATCGCCGGACCAGAACCAGCCCTCGGCAAAGGCCGTCGCAGTGGCCTCGGGGTCCTTGTAATACCCCGCCATGACCGTGTTGCTCCGGATGGCGATCTCACCCTGCGTGGTGCCGTCGCTCGGCACAGGCTCTCCGCTGGCGCGATCGATCACCGTGACCTCCTCGACCATGGGGAAGGCAATCCCCTGTTGCGATTGCATTTCGGCTTGTTCCGCGAGGGTCAAATCGTCCCAAGCATCCTGCCAGAGACATTGCGAGATGTGGCCAAAGGTTTCCGTCAGGCCATAAACCTGCATGACGTCGAATCCCATGGATCTCGTCTTCTCTAGGACCGAGGGCGGCGGCGGGGCCCCGGCGGTCAGAACGTGGATCGCAGGATCAAAAGGTGCAGCGCCGCTCTTGGCTTCGGTCAGCATCTGCAACACGATCGGCGCGGCGCCGAAATGGGTCACGCCATGGGTGCGGATCGCGTCAAACACTCGGTCAGGTGCCGGAATCCGGGTGAAAACAACCGTACCCCCGAGCATTGCCATCATCCAGGGATGTCCCCAACCGTTGCAGTGGAACATCGGAACCACAGACAGATAGACCGGATAGGGCGGCACCTGCCAAGCGGCGGCAGTGCCAAGCGCCATGAGATATGCCCCACGATGGTGGTAGACCACGCCCTTGGGCCGACCGGAGGTGCCGGACGTATAGTTCAGCGCAATCGCATTCCATTCGTCATCCGGATGAACGATCGGCAAGGGCGTGCTGACGATGAGTGTGTCATAGGTCGGGCCGCCAAAGCTTGCGCCCGGCACGCTCGGATCAGCAATCTCGACCACCGGCAGTTTGCGGCCGAGAAGATCGAAGGCCTGTGCCAGGAGAGGCACCAGCTCCCTATCCACGATCACCAGTTTTGTATCCGCGTGGTCCAGGATATAAGCGATGGTTTCGGGTTCCAGCCGGGTGTTGAGGGTGTTCAGCACTGCGCCCGTCAACGGCAGCGCGAAATGCAGCTCGAAGAGTTCCGGGACATTCGGGCTCAGCACCGAGACCGTATCGCCCTTCTGTAAGCCAATCCTGACGAGCCCCCCGGCCACCGCACGAATGCGGGCGGAGGTTTCGGCCCAACTGCGCCGGATGTCGCCATAGATCACCGCCGTGCGCGCGCCGTGCAGACTTTCGGCGCGGCGCAAGAAGGACAACGGCGACAAGGGCACGTGGTTTGCCCGTGTCTTCTGAAGAGTCTCGTAGTGACGACGCATCGCCGTTCCGCCTCCTCCTCAGCTGTTGGGCCGCACGCGGGCAGCGGTCTTGTTGGCGAACGCTTCGAGGCGCGCACGGGCGGCCGGCTGGGTATTGACAATGCCGCCCACGAAGGCCTCGGCAAAGGCGGCATCCAACCCGGACATGTTGTTCATGTGGCTCACTGCAGAACAGATTGCGAAGTTCGTCAGCGGCAGGTTCTGCGCAACCTTGTCCGCCAGTTCCATCGCCTTGGCAAAGCTGCCACCGCGTTCAGTTATATATTGCGCCAGCCCCAGATCGACGGCCTCCTGTCCCTGATAAACGCGCCCGGTGAGGATCATGTCGATCATGCGGTACTTTCCAATCATGTCCGAAACCCGGATCGTCGCACCGCCGCCCGTGAAAATCCCGCGTTGGCCTTCGGGCAGGGCGAAATAGGTGTCGGGGTCGATCACGCGGACATGAGCGGCACTGGCCAGTTCCAGACCACCGCCGACCACCGCGCCCTTTAGCGCGGCGATGATCGGCACGCCGCCATATTCCATTTTATTGAATGCCTCGTGCCAGCGCAGGCAGACATGCATGAAGTCGTCGGGGCTGCGATCGGCCTTCCAATGCTCGATTAGATCAAGACCCGCGCAGAAGTGATCGCCTTCCCCCGTGAGCAACACCGCCTTGACGCCCGCCATCCGCGCGCCGCTGAAAAGTCGTATCAGTTCCTCGATCGTGGCCACATCCAGAGCGTTGCGTTTGTCGGGGCGGTTCAGCGTCACGACATACAGGCCGTTGTCACGCGCGGAAATAGACAGTCTTTCATACGTGCCGGGGTTCACGACGTCATTCATAGGTCGGATCCTTTCGAGGGGTTATTCGGGGAAAGCCGCGTCCAACAGGCTTCGCGAGCCGTGCATGATGCGGGTTTGCTCGGTTACACATTCAGGGAGAATGTGCTCGGCATAAAACAGTGCGGTGGCGATCTTCTGGGTCATGAACTTCGTGTCCTGCCCAACGTCGAGCGCAGTTTGCGCCGCCAGGGCGCTTTCGGCGAGTTTCCACCCCGCCGCCAATGTGCCAGCCAGCATCAAGAAAGGGACAGAACCCGCGAAGACCGCATCGATATCCCTGCGGCTGTTCTCCAGTATCCAATCCAGCGCGGCTTCGAATGCGCCGCGTGCCTGTGCGAGTTTCTTGCTGATCGCTTGCGCGGAGGCATCACCCCTTGCCAGGTTCGCGTCAGTTTCCGCAATTCGGGCGGCGAAGAGCCGGGCGGTTGCCCCCTCATCCCGCATCACTTTGCGGCCCAGAAGGTCATTTGCCTGAATGGCCGTGGTGCCCTCGTAGATCGGCAGAATACGGGCGTCGCGGTAGTGCTGCGCGGCACCGGCTTCTTCGATGAAGCCCATGCCGCCGTGGATTTGCACGCCCAGAGAAGCGACCTCGACCGCGCGTTCCGTGCAAAAGCCCTTGATCAGCGGGACCATGAATTCGGCCAGTCTGGCCATTTCCGGATGATCCTGGTGATGCGCGATGTCCAGCAGCCCAGCGGTCCCCGCCGCCATGGCCCGTCCGCTTTCGGTCAGGCTACGCATCCGCATGAGCATGCGGCGCACATCCGGGTGGTCGATGATCGGGACGGCGTCCTTGCTCTGACCGTTCACCGGGCGGCTTTGCACTCGGTCGCGCGCGTAGGCCAGAGCACGCTGATACGCCCGCTCAGAGATCGCGATTCCCTGCACACCCACCGCGAACCGTGCGGCGTTCATCATGATGAACATGTATTCCAGCCCGCAATTTTCCTGGCCGATCAGGAAGCCGGTGGCATCGTCGTAGTTAAGCATGGCTGTCGGACTGGCGCGCACGCC
>JAGWRJ010000850.1 GCA_028869725.1 Alphaproteobacteria bacterium
CATCACGCAGGATCTGCTGAACTATGAAATTACCGGAGAAGACGAGGCTGGCCGGATCAAAGGTGCGCACGTTGGGACCGGTATCGTGCGGCCAGCATTCTGGGAACGCGCGCGCTACTACGGACTCGAGGCAGATCTCGCTGAAGCTCTCGATGCACTGCAGTCGGCTGGTAGCTTGAGGTAAAATTGAAATGATGACGGTAGGACTATTCGTACTTTTGTTCGTGACTTTTGGCGGTCTCGCCTATGTCGTCATGACACCATCCGGGTCTCGTGCACAAAAGAGGGTTTCCGCAGTTGCGCGTGGGGTGGGAGGACCGGTCAGTCCGGCGGTACGAGCGGCGAGCGAGAACCAGCAGCGGCGCAAGACTGTTTCGGCCCTACTCAAGGATCTGGAGAAGCAGCAAAAGGCTAACAAGATCAAGCCGAGTATGCGCAAGCGCATCGAGCAGGCCGGGCTGAAGATGGAGACGAGGACGTTTTATGTATTGTCGGGGTTTTCGGGGCTGGTCACCGCCGCTGGTTGTGAGTTTGGGCATCTGTCTCTAGTGGCCACCCTTTTTGCTGCGTTTGCAGCCGGATTCGGCCTACCGCGCTGGTTGCTTCTTTTCCTTATCGCGCGTCGTCAGAAGACGTTCACAGCTGAATTTGCCAACGCGATTGACGTGATTGTGCGCAGCGTAAAGTCAGGTCTTCCAACCAACGAAGCGCTCAAGATTGTCGCTCGGGAAATGCCTCAGCCGGTATCGGGTGAGTTTGAACAGATGGTCGAGAGCCTCAAGGTGGGAGTAACCCTGGAGCAGGCTGTCAGGCGCATGTATGAACGAATGCCGACTGCGGAAGTCAATTTCTTTGGCATCGTTATGACCATTCAGTCACGGACGGGCGGAAATCTCTCTGAGGCGCTAAGCAACTTGTCGGCGGTGCTGCGTGACCGCAAGCGGCTGCAGGGAAAGATCAGGGCCATGAGCTCGGAAGCGAAGGCCTCGGCCATGATCATCGGCTCTCTTCCTCCGAGCGTGGCGCTGATGGTGTATGTGTCATCCCCGAGCTACATCATGCCGTTATTCACAACCCGAGCGGGTAATCTGATGCTGGCAGGATGCCTGCTGTGGATGAGCTGCGGCATATTTGTCATGCAACGCATGATCAGCTTCAAGCATTGAGGGCTACCATGAGCGTGCATCATGTCATTGCGTTACTGTTCAATTTGCAGTTCGTGGTTACTGTTCTCACTGCAATCCTGGCTTTTGCAACGATCGTAACTATCGGGATTCCTTTGATGGAGCGAAATGCGCTGGCTGCCCGCATGAAGGCGGTAGCTGAGCGGCGCGATGAGTTGCGGATCCGTCATCATGCTTCATTGAAGAAGAACAAGCGTGGATTGAGAAGTGAACCAGTCAGCTTCATGAAGAGTACGGTCGAGCGTCTCAAGCTGTCCCGGATCATGGAGACGCATACCACGCGCGACAAGCTGATACGGGCCGGCTATCGCGGACAAGCGCCACTCGTTGCGTTCATGTTTTTCCGGTTTGTGATGCCGTTTATCGTATTTGCGACGTCGCTTTTTTATCTGTTTCTGGTTCTGCATCTGTCGTGGTCGACGAATGAAAAGCTTCTGGCGTCGCTTCTGGCTGCTGGCTTTGGTTACTACCTGCCCGACCTTTTTGTTACGAACAAGATCCAGCGTCGACAGGAATCGATCCTGCGAGCCTTTCCTGATGCTCTGGATCTGATGCTGATCTGTGTCGAGTCCGGAATGTCGATCGAAGCTGCGTTCACTCGGGTCGCTACTGAAATAGGAACCCAGTCTGCTGAGCTGGCAGAGGAGTTCGGGCTGACCACCGCGGAGTTGTCCTATCTGCCCGATCGCCGACAGGCCTTCGAAAACCTGGCCAAACGCTGTGGCCATTCAGGCGTCAAGGCTGTCGCGGCTGCGCTTAATCAGGCCGAACGTTACGGTACGCCGCTGGGGCAGGCACTTCGTGTAACGGCCCAGGAAAATCGCGAGATGCGCATGCAGGAGGCTGAGCGCAAGGCAGCGGCACTGCCGGCAAAGTTGACCGTGCCGATGATTGTGTTCTTTTTGCCATGCCTGTTCATTGTGATTCTTGGACCTGCCGGTATGCGGGTTATGCACCTGATGCACTAGACACGCCATGCGCTCCCTCTTCTGCATATATCCGAGCGAGGAGACTTCGGATGGGTGCAGGTTCGAGGGAGCGGTGTCAGAAGCAAGCCACATTGACCGCCAGGTTTGGACTTCAGCTCTTCAGCTTGGCGGCGATCTCGGCGACACGGCGGCCCTGGGCCTTGGCGATGGCCAGCTCCTTGGCACTTGGCTGACGCGAGCCATCACCGCCAGCCATGGTTGCCGCACCATAGGGGGACCCGCCGCGCACCTCCGACACGTCGAGCAGTTCGCCGACGCTATAGGGGACGCCGACATAGATCATGCCGTGGTGAAGGAGGGTGGGGATCACGGTCAGGATGGTTGCCTCATTGCCACCGCCTGTCGCCGAGGAGGTGAACACTGAGCCCACTTTTCCGATCAGCGTCCCCTTGGCCCACAGAGGCCCGGTCATGTCCCAAAAGTTGCGCATTTGCGCGGCCATGTTGCCGAAGCGGGTTGGTGTGCCGATGATGATGGCGTCATAGTCGGGTAGCTCTTCGACGCGGGCGAACTGGGCTTTCTGCTCCCACTTCATGCCCGCTTTGCGTGCGCTGTCCTCGTTCATGAGCTCGGGAACGCGGCGGACGGTAACGTCAGCCCCTGCTGCCCGGGCCCCGTCGGCAACGGCCTCGGACATTCGCTCGATGTGGCCGTAGCTCGAATGGTACAGAATCAGGACTTTGGTCATATGCTGCCTCCAGGATCAGAAACTGATCCAAAGATGGCGCCTTATCTCCATTCGTGCTAGGCGTCCGATTGGAACTTTCGTGTTCGAATTTAGCGAACGATGAAACCCAGCCTCGATGCGATCACGACCTTCATTGCCATTGTCGAGGGCGGCGGTGTCAGCCCGGCCGCCCGCCGGCTTGGCATTGCCAAGTCCGTTGTCTCCAAGCGCTTGGCGGAGCTGGAAAGCGTCGCAGGCGCTGAGCTGATCCGGCGTTCCTCACGGGCAAGCCAGCCCACTGATGTGGGTGAGGCCTTCTACCTGCGCGCCAAACGCATTGTTGCCGAACTTGATGCGGCTCTTGAGGAAAGCGCCGCGGACAAAGGACCGCTTCGCGGCCCCATTCGGGTGGCCGCACCGCTGACCTTCAGCCGTCTTTATCTCAGCGATCTTTTTATCCGTTTTGCAGCCGATCATCCTGGAGTTCTGCTGACGCTTGATTGCGATGACAGGCGTGTCGACATCCGCAGCGGCGGCTACGATCTGGCGATCCGTATTGGGCGTCTTTCGGACTCCGCGTTGATCGCCCGCAAGATCTGCACGGCGGCCCTGGTCTTGGTGGCCAGCCCCGAGTACGTTGCCAGCACCGGAGAGCCTAAAAGCATCGAGGAACTAAGCCAGCATAAAGTTCTGGCTTATGGAAACTCCGCGATGCCCCATCAATGGCGCTTCGATGCTGGAGGGGAGCCGGTACGTAGCATTACTGTTGAACCGAGGCTGACCGTGAACAGCACAGACGTGATGCTGGATGCGGCGCGGGCAGGCCTTGGTGTCGCGCGTCTTCCGCTTTTTTGTGTCGCAGAGGCGCTGGCCCGTGGCGAACTTGTGCGGCTACTGCCCATGCTGAGCCTGGAGAGTGGGCCGATCAGCGCGGTATGGCTACCCGATCGCCCACCATCGCGCCGCCTGCGTACCTTGATTGAGCTTCTCGCTGAGTCCATTCCGCAGCGACTCAGGGAAATCGGCGCCCTGACGGATTGAAACGAAGATCAGTAACTGTCATCGGAGGTGCGTAGCGCCGGAATCGTGATTGGCGTTGTTGCTGTCGGTGTGGACGATGCCAGCGCTTGAGACGAGCTCTCTTTGCTGTCCTGCGAGGCTGATGCGGGTGTGCGGCCGCTATGTGTTCTGGCTGGTGGACGAGAAGGTAGCTTTTCCATGACCACTGCTGTTTTGGCCTGTGTCGTAGCATGAGGTGTGCTGCTGACGCCCGGGCCCTCAAGTGTCTGCTCGTTTCGTGCTGCGTGCGTCACCGCTTTGCTGTTGTCAGGAGGAAGTGCACCTGTGTCTGCAGTGGGACGGTTTAGCAGCACCAGATTCTGCGCAATACGCGGATCCTTGCCGCCACGCGCCAGAGCTCTTTCGAAGAGAGCTTTGGCCTGCTCCTTGTGCCCGCGCATCATCTGATTGAGCGCATAATTATTGAGAATGCTGGGCTGATCCGGACTGAGCGCCAATGCAGCGCGATAGGATTGAGCAGCAGCCTTCGTATCGTGAAGCTGGTCCTGGGCCACGCCCCGTGCGGACAGCAGCGACCAGCTGTGCGGCTGCAGTTCAATCGCTCGATCCAGAAATGCGAGTGCTTCCTTGGCCCGGCCAAGGTCCACGAGGTCCTTGCCGTATTCACCAACAACCTGCGGGTTGTCCGGCGACAGTAACATCAATTGCGCCAGTGCCCGCAGCGCGCCATTGTAGTCACCGTGAATGCGCAGGAGGCGGGCGCGATGGATTTCTCCCGACAGGTTGTCGGGAAATGATCTCGGCTTGGTGGACACGGTTTGGGCAACGGCCTTTGTTGGCGACTTGGTGACCGGCGGGGTCGCAGGCCCGCCGGCACAGCCGCTGACCGCCAGAGCGGCGGTGCCAATGACCGCATAACGGAGCAGGTGCCGGCGCATGTTAGAGACCACGTATGCGTTTTCCGCCCCTAGAATGCCGATCAGGCCTCAATAAAAACTTAAGTGTGACGTGAAAAACGCGCCTTTCAGAACGCCTGCTCTTCGTCCAAATATTGACGTATTGGCAAGGTTCCATTGCAGCATGTCTCGCTACAGACGACCGCTGAAATTCGCCCCGGGGCACATTCTTTGGTTCGCAGCATTGGCTCTGGTGCTGACGGCAGGCAGTGCCGTGGCTCAGCGTCGGTTCTTTCTGATCGCAACTGGCCCGTCAGGCGGCAGCGATTTTTCGGTCGCAGAGGTGATTGCTGCGGTGATCAGTCACCCGCCGGGATTGCGTCGCTGCGAGGTGGTCGGCGCATGTGGGCCGGAAGGCCTCATTGCCTCGGCGCGTACCAGTTCCGATGCCGTCACCAATCTGCTTGACGTCGATGCAGGGCGAGTCAATTCAGCACTTGCACCGGCCAATATTGTCGCCGAGGCCATGGCGGGTACGGGCGCATTCCGCAAGTCAGGACGACTGCGCGACATTCGGGTTATTGCTGATCTGTTTCCGGAAGTAGTTCATCTGGTCGCACTCAAATCAGCGCACATCACATCCGTCTCAGCACTTGTGCATAAAACCGTGTCCGTCGGCGACGCGCACTCCGATACGCATGCCGTTGCACTGAGCGTGCTTCGCGCCTGGCGTATTCCGTCGCGACGCCTGCACGAGAGGTTCATGTCCTACGCAGCTTCGGCGAAAGCTCTGCGGCAGGGGCGGATCGATGCGTTTTTTTATGTTGGCACTGCGCCTGCCGGTCTGATTACGGACTTACTGGCGAGCGGTAAGGCCGTTCTCGTGCCCATTGAAGGTAAGCCTCCGCTCCCGGA
>JAGWRJ010000851.1 GCA_028869725.1 Alphaproteobacteria bacterium
CAGCGTGCGCTTGCCGCGGCGCAGGAAGCTGTAGGGATAGAACAACTGCTCCCGCCGCGCTTCGTCGACCCGCTGCAGCAGCCCCTTGGCGTTGTCGCCCTCGGTGCTGGCGTTCTTGTTGCTGAGCACCGAGAAGTGCACGTCGGGCATGCTGGGGAAGGTGAAGCCCGAGCTCATGATCTCCTGGAATCGGTGGGTGGGCTCGTGGATGAAGGCGCCGTCGATGCACACTCCGGGTTCGCGCGGCACGCTGCGCCCGTCCCAGGCGCGCATGCCGCGCATGAGGGCGGTCATGCTGAGGAAGAGATCGTCAGAGGATATCCCCTCGGAAGGCGCTGCCAACCCTTCGAAGAGGTAGATCGCTGACCCGATGGGAAGAGCTCCGTCTAGTCGAAGTATTCGGTTTTCCTTCTCGTAGGAATCCCCGAAAAACCAGAAATATCGGGATCCTGTGATAGGCCCATCGAGAATGTCCGTATGCCTTATGGCTGCTCGGAAGCTCTCGACTTGTTCCTTTTTCCAGCGAAGTTCCAGCAGTTGATCGGCTCCTGCGAAATCAGATCGCGAGAACTGATCGAAGCCCGAATCGATATCCTGAAACCCCATGATCTGCTCGGCCTCCGCAGGAAGCTCCACCGCGTAGCGCCCGAAGCACATCAGCTTGGTCTTGGCGAACAGATCATTCATTCGTGGAGCGGGGACTTTGGGGTTTGAGAACATGGATTGGGGCCCCGTACAGGCGCTCAGCGCAGAGATTGCGGCACACGCAGCACCGCTGGTCACGAATCGTCTTCGGAAGTTGTCCATGGCATTCAGGGTCAGGGGTGAAGCTTCTGGTCCATGCGGATCATCGCGTACAGGGTGGCCGACAGCGCCTGGTCGACCTGATAGACCTCCTGATGCGCGTAGCCAGCCTGCTTCCAAATGCATCCGTCCACTGGGGCTTTTGCACCCGAGCGCTCGGCCGGAACCGTGCCGTCGCCTGCATCGGATGGCGCTTGCAACTTGAGTTCGAATTCCCCGTCACCGCTTCGTACGCGGATCGTCCCCGCGGCGTCGTCGCTCACCAGACTCCAAGTGCACGGGTCAGGATTTGCGGATGAGGGTATCGGCCTTTCGCAGAGCCACGTGACATTGCCCCAAGTCATTTGCTTTGAATCGTCACCGTATAGGGCATGACTGTTTTCAAGGAGACGGGCCGGTGCAAGTCGCGTGTGAAATGTCGCCGCGACACAGAGCCGCCGGCGCGTAGCTTCGAACGATGCTCGTTGGCGTCTTTGCTTGGCCGGATTCACCCACTCCGGATTCACCACGCGCCACCAGCAGGTCGGGTCGCAGATGGCGCGCTGCACGTCGAGCACTTCCATCTGCTCCTGCCCCTGGGCGTCGATCCAGCGCACGCGCAGCCAGTCGTCGCCGTAGGCCCCGGCCGGGAAGAGCTCCAGCGGGCCGCTGGCGTTGGCCACCACCGGCACCAAGTCCTCGGCCGTGTCGCCCAGGATGGGATTGGTGATCCATTGATCGAACACGCCTCCCTCGCCGCTCATCCCCGCGCGCATGCGCTTGTAGGTGGTGCCCGCGCCGTGCGTGGGCATGGCGCCGAAGCTCACGCC
>JAGWRJ010000852.1 GCA_028869725.1 Alphaproteobacteria bacterium
CTGGTCACAGCGATCGCGGACCACCGCTAGGAAAAGTTCTTCCTTGGAAGAAAAGTAATTGTACAGCGTGGCCTTCGATCCACCACAGCGTGCTGCGATGGTTGACATCGAGGTTGCGGCATATCCGTCCGACAAAAAGGCGTCATGGGCAATCTTCACGATCGCGGCGCGCCGCTCATCCTTGCCAGGCTTGGTGCCGTGATCCAAATTCATAACCGTACCGTACAGTTGACAAAGACGCCGCGCGCACTTACAGGCTGAGACAATATGACTGTACTGTACGGTCGCGCCGTGGTCCAGAGGGCGGAATGAAAGATCTCGTTCGAATGACGCGTCGGGGGCGCGTTGCGGCGTTGGCGGTTGCCGGCCTGGCCGCAGCATGCGCTCCCAATCTTGGGAAATTGCCCCACCTGGCGACGCCCTCTGACTTTGCGACCCGGCGCAGTTTCGCGGTTCCTGAGACCCATTGGCCGGCCCAAAACTGGTGGCTGCAGTTTCATGATTCCGAACTGACGGCTCTGATTACCGAAGGCCTGAAGGGCGCTCCCGACCTTAGGATTGCTGAAGCCCGTCTGCGCCAGGCAGCAGGGGTAGCCGAAGAGGCTGGCGCAACGGAGCTGCCCTCGCTCAACGGTACGGCCTCCGTGATGTCAACCAAGCCCAACGTCAACAATGGGTTTCCTCCCTTCATCAAACCCTACCTTCCCCATGGCTGGCATACCGAAATCAGCACCGCGCTCGACTTCAACTACGATTTTGATTTTTGGGGTAAAAATCGGGCGACCCTCGCCGCTGCTACATCCCAGGAACAAGCCGCGGCTGCGGATGTGGCGGAAGCCCGCCTGAGCCTGTCAACTGCCATCGCCAGTACCTATGCGAAACTAGTAGCTCTCGAGACGGATTTGCGCACCCTGAAACAAGCTGTTCGCGTGCGCGAACAAAGCGCACAGCTTGTTCAGAGCCGCGTCCAGCACGGCCTTGAAAATCAGGGACCACTCGCACAGGCGCGTGCCGAAGTTGCGATTGCCAAAGGCCAGCTTGCGCAAATCGCTGGCGAGATTGCGCGCACACGTCACCAAATCGCCGCCCTACTGGGCAAGGGCCCCGATGCCGGTCTTGCGATCTCCCCCCAAGAGACCGTGCAGCCGTTGGCCTATGGCCTGCCCCCTGCCCTCCCGGCCGACCTGGTAGGGCGGCGACCCGACATTGTAGCAGCGCGCCTTGAAGCAGAAGTCGCTGCACAGCGCATCAAGGTAGCGCGCGCTGGGTTCTATCCAGATATCAATCTCAGTGCGCAAATCGGCAACGAGTCGCTCGATCCAAGGGATTTCTTCAACAAGGGCTCAATCATGGGGGCCGTGGGCCCCGCGGTTCATCTGCCAATTTTTGAGGGCGGCCAGCTTGAAGGCGCTTACCGTGGGGCCCGGGCCCGCTACGAGGAAGCCGTCGCAACTTATGACAAAACTCTCGCCCATGCCTTTGCGCAGGTGGCCGATGCGCTCTCAGACGCCAAGACACTTTCCGCAGAAATTTCTGATGCCCACATGGCGCTTGTCGAGAGCGAGCGAGCCTACCAGGTGGCCAAGATCCGCTATCGCGGCGGACTATCACGCTACCTCAACGTTCTGACCGCAGAAAACACAGTGCTTCAGCAGCAGCAAAGTCTCGCAGATCTCAAATCAGATGCTTTTTTGCAAAATATTGCGCTAATCCGCGCGTTGGGTGGTGGCTTCGATGTCCGCGGAACCGCGCTGGCCAGCAATACAAAGCGATAATCGAGGAGCTTTTTATGGTGGATACTCAGGCTGAGCTGGGCGCGCCTGTCGAAACCGCGCAGCAGAGGCGTCTCAGTTTACGCCAGCGCCTGTTTCTTGGTCTTGCTGCCGTTATCGCAGTGGTGGCAGCTGTATACGGAATATACTGGTATTTTATAGGGTCGCACTACGTATCAACGGACGATGCTTATGTTCATGCGTCGCTGGCCCAAATAACTCCACGGATCAATGGTACAGTCATAAGGGTACCTGTGTACGATACCGAGCATGTAAAAAAAGGGCAGATTCTTGCCATGCTGGATCCCTCGGATGCCCGCATCGCGCTCGCCCAGGCCAAAGCCAACTATCAACTTTCCCGTCGGCAGGTAGAACAGACCATTGCAAGTGAAGCCGCGGCCCAGGCCGACGTTGCTGCCCGCCAGGCTGATCTTGTGCGGGCCCGCCAGGATTATCGCCGTCGTGCAGGTCTGTCCAAGACCGGCGCGGTGTCCGCGGATGAAATCACAGCTGCACGCCAGGCATATGCGACTGCGAGCGCCAACTTGATCGCCGCGCAGCGCAAAGAAGCCGCCCTTTCGGCGCTCGTGGGCGACACCGATGTGGCGCACAACCCAACCGTTCTGGCCGCTAAAGCCGCGCTCGATAAAGCTCGTTTAGATCTGGAGCGTACGGTAATCCGCGCGCCCATGTCTGGCGTTGTTGCACAAAAGCAGATCCAGGTCGGTCAGCACGTCGATATTGGCGCCAGGCTCATGAGCGTGGTTCCGATTTCCAAGGTCTATGTCGATGCCAATTTCAAGGAAAGCCAACTGGACGGCGTGCGCATAGGTCAATCCGCCACGCTAACATCCGATCTTTATGGTTCCGGCGTAACCTTCCATGGTCTGGTGGCAGGCCTTTCCGGAGGAACCGGTTCCGCATTTGCCGTAATTCCTGCCCAGAATGCGACCGGGAATTGGATCAAGGTTGTGCAGCGCCTACCTGTACGGATCGAGATCGATCGTCAGGATCTCGTCAAACATCCGTTGCGCGTGGGCTTGTCCATGAGTGTGACGATTAAACTTTCTCACTAGGTTTGACGATGAGCGGGAGTACCCAGCAAAATCAGTCGGACGAAGGTGTGTTTGTTACAGGGTTCATCCTCTGGCCGACAATTATTGTACTTGCACTGTCCAATTTCATGGCGGTACTCGACATGACTATCGTCAATGTTGCAGTACCTCATATCGCAGGTAGTCTCGCGGTCTCGCCTAATGAAGGCACGTGGGTTATCACGTCCTATGCCGTTGCGGAAGCTATCACCGTACCACTTACAGGCTGGCTAGCTGCCCGCTTTGGTGCGTTGCGTGTCTTCGTATTAGCCGCATTTGGATTTGGTGCCATGTCCATGATGTGCGGGTTGGCACCTTCACTAACCGCGCTTGTTGTGTTTCGCATCCTGCAGGGATTGGCGGGCGGTCCACTGATGCCCATGTCACAAACCCTTATTTTGCGCATCGCTCCTCCCGACAAGCGCTCGATGGGATTGGGATTGTGGACTATGACCACGATCATTGCACCCATAGCGGGCCCTCTTATCGGCGGCACGATCGCTGACTCCATCGGCTGGCCATGGGCCTTTTTCATCAATGTACCGATTGCGATATTCATCGTGATGGCTGCTTCGTTCCTGCTTTCCGGACGGGAAACGCCTATCGTCCGCAGACCCATCGATTATATCGGATTGATTTTGCTGATCGTGTGGGTGGGAGCACTGCAGATGGTGCTCGATAATGGCCAGAACAAGGATTGGTTTGGCTCAACCGAGATTGTAGCTCTAAGCATTATCGCGGTGATCGGCTTTGCAGCGTTTCTGATATGGGAGTTGACAGAGGCGCATCCGATTGTCGATTTGCGGGTCTTCCGACACCGTGGCTTTGCGGCGGCCTCAGTGGCGATGACACTCAATTTTGGTGCCTTTTTTGCAACCGTGGTACTGATCCCGCTCTGGCTCCAATCGAACCTCCACTACACCGCCGGTTGGGCGGGCGTTGTTACCTCCTTTAATGGCGTACTCGGTGTGGTGATGGCACCTGTTGTCGCCGTTCTCATGAACTATGTCGATCCCCGTAAGCTCATCACTTTCGGTTTGACGATTGTCTCTGCGACCGTTCTCGTCCGGGTATTTTTCAACACGGATATGGCACTATGGCAGCTGATTTTACCCCAGCTCGTGCAAGGGATTGGTATGCCGTTCTTCTTTGTGCCGCTCATCGGCATGGCAATGAGCTTTGTCGAGCCGGAGGAAAC
>JAGWRJ010000073.1 GCA_028869725.1 Alphaproteobacteria bacterium
CAAAGCCATCGGCCTCAGGTGCAGGAGGGGTTGTTACAGGGCGGCAATGCAGCATTGCTGGTGCCGACACTTGGGTTTCCGGTTAGGGCCTGGGTTGAGCCTGTTCCACCGGCCGAGGTGGCCCCGCTCCGCGTCCCAGGAGGCTGCGACGCAGGCAGAGTAACATTATTCGCGTTATTTGCCGTCCCTCCTACGATCGCAGAGGGAGGCTGGACGCTTTTGTCGGCGAGCTGCGTCGAGCCGCCGCTGGCAACGACCGAGGTGGCATAGCTCTGGGTCATGCCCGAAGGGGCCTCATTGGCGATGGTGGTGCTGATCTGGACCGCCGCCGTAGGGCTTGACTGGGCTACCGTTGCTGCCGCCACCCCAAGGCCGGCACCGACCTCCGAGGTCGGCAGATTCTGTTGGGCACTGGCGGCGATGACGGTCTGGGCAACCACGGTCGGCGACGTCCCCCCCTCGACAGCGCCTGCCGTGACCTGCGCCACCGCTATCGGAACCGCGACCCCGGAACTTACCGCCGCGGACAACACTGCAGGCACCGCGACGGTGGGCGGGACCACCGTGGCGGCCGCGGCTGCCACCGTGGCCAGCGCATCGGTGCCAAATTTGGCCATCACGTTGGAGGCAATCGTCTGAATGGCAAGGGTTATTGCCTGTACCCTGGCCTGGCCGGAAAGCGCCGGATTGATGTTTTTCAGGGCCTCGGTAAGCTGCTGCTTGACCGTTGCAAGCTGCTTGGCGTTAAGCGTCGTACCTGCCGCTACGGCAGTCGTCGTACCAAGGCCTGGGACCACACACAGCATGGTCGCGCCCAGCACCACGGCGCCAAGGCTTAATCTGGGTATGCGCAGTCTTGCCGTACCCATGGCAAGCCCCTTTCGTCCTGGTTCAGCCTTCGCCGGCGACGGGTATTGTCACCCAGCATGCCAATAGTAGCACATTTCGCCGTGCTATAGTCCAATGGCGTGCGATTGGCTAGTGGACGGGCCGGCGATGGAGTGCAATTACGCGAATATGTCACTATTGGATCATGCTTCAGGATGTATTTGCACCCCGTGCGATATCCAATAAGGGTTTTTCCTGACTGAAAGTGCCCGTTCAGCGACCTTCCGGGGTACGACACTGCCTCCGCTGCAACATAGCGGAACCTGAACCAAGATATTTGTAATATAATAATGTGAGTCGAGCGGCTTCAGAAGAAGCGCTCGGGGACCCGGATGATGTCGCCCGGCTCAACCTTGGTCTTTTCGCTGGCCGGCATCTCCACTTCCTTGTCCGCGCCCGCCCGACGCACATAGACGTCGGACTCATCGGCCCGGAAGGTATAGCCTCCGGCGAGTGCAACCGCAGTGATCACACTCATCCCCATCACATAGGGGTACTGACCGGGCGCCTTGACCTCACCCAGAATATAGAATGGCCGATTGCTGGTGACCTCGATGCTGACACTGGGATTGACGAGGAACCCCTTGGAAAGGGCCGCAGTAATCGTCTGCTGGAGCTGCGGCACCGTTTTGCCGGCAGCCTTGACCTGACCAATCAGGGGAAACTGGATGTTTCCGCTGCCGTCGACGAGATAATTGCCGTCAAGATCATGTTGACCGAAGATGCTGATGTGGAGCTTGTCTCCTGTCCCCAGGACATAGGCAGCTTCTGCGTCGATTGATTTCTTTGCCGGAGCTTTTTCGGCCTTGGCTGCGTCCGCGCTTGTCGCGTCCGCGTTTGCTGCGTCCGCGCCCGACGGAGCCGTAGTTGCTG
>JAGWRJ010000853.1 GCA_028869725.1 Alphaproteobacteria bacterium
AGTTGCCGAGCATCTCGAAGAACGTATGGTGCCGTCTGGTATAGCCGACGTTTTCAAGATCGTTATGTTTACCGCCGGCACGAAGGCACTTCTGCGCCGAGACCGCCCGTTTGTAGGCCCGGGTTTCCTCACCGAGAAACACCCGCTTGAATTGATTCATGCCGGCATTGGTAAACAGCAGGGTGGGATCGTTGCGCGGCACCAGGGGCGATGAGGCAACGACCTCATGGCCATGGCCCTGGAAGAACTCAAGGAAGTTCGAGCGGATTTCGGCGAGGCTTTTCATACCCCGTATGTAGCGGGGCCGCGCGGCCCTGTCACCTTGGCTAAGGGAGCGAAAAAGAGGGGAGCGAAAAAGAGGGGCGCCCCAAAGCGGAGCGCCCCTCCCGGAGTCGTTCCCATGCCAACAGGAACGACAAACTGATCGGACGCGCTTCGCCTCGGCCGGGCTGGCCTATTCGTCGGCGGACGCGGCGGCCTCCTCGTCACCATGGGCAAGGACGTCGACAAGCAGGCCGGATGACTGACGGATCTGGCCTTCGATTTTGGCGGCAATATCAGGATTGTCGGCCAGAAACTGTTTGGCGTTCTCCCGCCCTTGGCCAATGCGCTGGCCATCATAGGAGAACCAGGCGCCCGACTTCTCAACCACGCCGACCTTGACCCCAAGGTCGACGAGCTCGCCGGTCTTGGAAATGCCCTTGCCGTACATGATGTCGAACTCGACCTGTTTGAAGGGCGGAGCGACCTTGTTCTTGACCACCTTGACGCGGGTCTGGTTGCCGACCACCTCGTCGCGGTCCTTGATGGCCCCGATACGGCGTATATCGAGACGCACAGAAGCGTAGAACTTCAGCGCATTGCCACCGGTCGTTGTCTCGGGATTGCCGAACATGATGCCAATCTTCATGCGGATCTGATTGATGAAGATGACGAGGCATTTGGACTTGGAGATCGACCCGGTGAGCTTGCGCAGCGCCTGGCTCATCAGCCGTGCCTGCAGTCCGGGGAGCTGGTCGCCCATCTCCCCCTCAAGTTCAGCCTTGGGTGTCAGCGCAGCCACCGAGTCGATGACTACGATGTCGATCCCACCGGAACGCACCAGGGTGTCGGCAATTTCCAGGGCCTGCTCGCCGGCATCGGGCTGAGAGATCAGAAGCTCGTCGACGTCGACGCCGAGCTTGCGGGCATAGATCGGATCCAGAGCGTGCTCGGCATCGATGTAGGCGGCAACACCACCCTTCTTTTGCGCCTCCGAAACCGCATGCAGCGCCAGGGTCGTCTTGCCCGATGATTCCGGACCGTAGATTTCAATGATGCGCCCGCGCGGCAAACCGCCGATCCCGAGCGCGATATCAAGCCCCAAAGATCCCGTCGAAACCGTATCGATTTCGACCGTTTCCCGGCTGCCCAGCTTCATGACCGAGCCCTTGCCGAAGGCCCGGTCAATCTGCAACAGGGCCGCTTCGAGCGCCTTCTTCCGATCCGAGTTGTCTTCCCTGCCCACGATCCGCAATGCCGCCTGACTCATGTCACCCGCTCCTTATTCCATAGCCCCGGGCAAATCCCAAGGGGCTGACGAACATCCAGCGTACATGTTTTGTTCCTGTTCGCAAGCCGCCGCCTAACATGCTGATATATAAATATTATTTTTGTTCGTTCTGGAAACGTCTCAAGAACAAGTGGCCAAGATCTCTGACATTGAGGCTGCGTCGGGCGCCAGGCGCCGAAGGGACGCAGTCCGCAGGATGCGAGCGTGCCAGAATCGCCCAGCCCGTGCGCTCTGCCGGCACTTTCCATCGTCCTTGGAGGACCAACCGTCAGCTGTCCGAAGGGATGAAGAGGCACCACAATCCAAGAGACATGGGAGCAAGCACCGCCGGCACGTGGGGAGCCCCGCTGCTTGCGGTCTCCAAGCCTCGGCAGGCACAGTGCCATGTGCACAGCTGGAGCCTTCCATGACCGACAAAGCCGAAAAACCGTTGCCACCCTGGTTGCTCGGTTGGGGAAATCTGCCGCTCGCGATCAATGGCTCGGTCGGCATCATTGCGGTTCCCGACCTGCTGGCCTCAGCCCATGTGCCCGAGCCCCGGATCGCGGCTGTGACGTCGCTCTATCTGGCGGCTGCATTCATCGGAATTCCGATCACGCCCATTCTGGACTGGCGCTACACCCGTCGCAGTTACGCGATCTTGTTCACGCTGCTGTGCACGGCGTTCACCTGTGGCAGTCTTCTGACCATCCACAATGTCGGCCTGCTTACGGTGCTGCTTTTCCTCAGCGGCCTGACCAATGTCCTCGTCATCAATGCCGTCGGAGGTTGGTTTGGCAACCTCCTGCCAACTGAGCAGAAGGATGCGTTGGGCGCCTGGTTCACCATCGCCAATTTCGGTGGAGGCGGAGTGGCTGCGGCGTTTTCGATCTATGCCATACGACACTTCCCCGCGCCCTGGGGTGCCATCGCCACATCGGCCCTCATCCTCATTGTCCTGCCGCTTTACCTGACGACGCCATGCCGCGCAGCCGACCGCAAGCTGGCCGCCGAGAGCTTTCGGGCATTTGCCATAGATGTCGTCGCCTTGTTCCGGCGCAAGGACGTGCAATGGGTATTGGCGATCTTTCTAGCCCCTGCCGCCTCCTTTGCCCTTACCAACACGCTCTCAGGGTTCGGGCACACCTTCCACACCTCCGATGAAATGGTAGGGCTCATCGGCGGCACGGGTGTTACCATTGCCGGCATCTGTGGCAGCCTGATCGTGCCGCAGATCGCCAAGCGCATATCGCCAGTCGCCATCTATCTTCTGGTCGGGCTCATCGGCGCCACCTTCACCGTCGCGCTTCTGCCTCAGCCGCACAACGCGATCACTTTCGGGATTGCCATACTGGGCGAGAATCTGTTCCAGGCCGCCGCCTTCTCTGCGGCCAATGCCATCACGCTGCGCACCATCGGGCACGACAATCCGCTCGCAGCGACACAATATGGTGTGCTGCTCGGCGCCACCCAGATTCCGTTGACCTACATGCAGATGATCGATGGTAATGCCTATCACCTGTCCGGCCTTGCCGGCACATTGCTGGCCGACGCAGGGATCAGTGGCGCAGCATGTCTGATTCTTGGCACCCTCTACTGGCAGTTCGGTCGCAAAGTGGCTGCAATCTGAAACCTCACCCCGCCTGCGGCACGCGCACAGCTGCAACAGGCATCAGTTGACCGGGGCCTGGCCAATCGGAGGGATGGTATCGAACCGCTTCTTGAAGTCCTTCATGAAACTTTCGAGCGTATCGATCGATGCCACCTGGGCTGCGACATTGCGAAAAGCTACGCCTTGCGTGGAAATGTCCTGGGTGACGACAGCAAAGGCTGCCGCATCCGGACTGTTGGCCATCGCGTGCACAAAATGGCTGCGCAATCGCGACAGACTTGCCTCATCGCCTGCGAGCGAATAGGCAATCGCTGCCCGC
>JAGWRJ010000854.1 GCA_028869725.1 Alphaproteobacteria bacterium
CCAGCTATGATGCAGGCGCCGGCAGCCCCGACGTTGGGCGCACGCCGAGGCCCAGAGCCATCTTCTCGTGCCTGGAATCGCGACGGCGCGCGACCACAGAGGCCTGCTGTCAGCCGCAGTCCTCGGCCAGGCTATGCACATTCGGTCAGACCCAACCTCGCCCCGGGCAGCACCGAGGGAGCGTTTGGCCACCCCCAAAATTTTGGACAGAGTGGCCCGAACCGGGGTGCCTTGGGCCAAGGTCCGCGACCAAATGTCAGGACACGGATCCCTCGGAGCCTGGGCACAAGTCCGGATTATGCTCATCAACGGCACGATTTCGCTGACCACAATCGGCGCAACGCGAACGAGCGCCAGCACCCCCCTTTCGACCGTCATCCGAGGCCGGACCGCAACAGCAGACGGGATCGCTTTGATCACCGCGACGCTGGACATTACTGGGAACGCGGCTGGGAACGCGATTATCGTTCCGTGCGCCGCTATCACTGGCGCCCGTACATTAGGCCACGAGGCTGGTACGCGCAGCGGTGGCGGTTCGGCATGTACCTGCCGTACTTGTTTTGGACCCGCAACTACTGGATCGACAATTACTGGACCTTCGGCCTCCCACAGCCGCCCTATGGTTATGCATGGGTGCGCGAAGGCAACGACGCGTTGCTCATCAATGAACAGGACGGCTATATCCTGCAAGTCGTATACGGCGTTTTCTACTGACAGCGTTCTCGCCCAAGCAGGGCCCGGGCTCAGGTGCGTGAGCCCGGGCGTAGCCTTCGAGATACTTACAGTGATGTGCCGCGAACCGCACGAAAGGCCGCGCGCACGCCAGCAACTGCGCGTTCCATATCCGAGGCAATCCCGGAAACTGGTCGCGGCGGCGGGCCAGGAAACGGCGTGGTCAGCCCCTTCGCGCGCAGCGCCGCATGAAAGCGCGAAAACTTGGCAGACCCACCCGGCAGCCCAAACACCTGTACCGGTTTACCGGTGGCTACAGCTTCTGACACCATGTTCACGCTATCAGCCGTAACCACGACTTGGTCGGCTACTGCAAGCATTCCAAAATAAGGATTCTCGCCGGTTCCATCCCAGACGAAAGCGGGTATGCCCTCGAGAGTTTTATGTAAAAGTTCTATTTGTGCGTCTCCGGTCCGACGCGACGGAGTAATCAGTAGAGTTCCACCACACGCACGTGCCGCGCCGATGAGAGCCTGTAAGAGCTCTTCCATCTCCCGCGCTGAGAAGCGAAACGCACCATTAGCACCACCAATCAATACCGAGATGTACGGCCGGGGCTGCGCCCCAATTCGGAGCAAAAAATCCGGAGCCGCCTGCGCCAATTTCCGAGGGGTTACACGATGAAGCGCTCCCAAAGTGGTCAGCACATTCGGACCACGCAATTGGTCGTGGGCGGGAGTAATTACAAGATCAAAGTGGCGTGGCGATACCACCGGATTCTGGATTTGAACGGTCACGCAGGGTTGGCCCGCATGCCGGCTTTGCTTATGAACAAAGATCGATGCTTGTACCGACTGCCGTCCTGACGCGATCAGAAGATCCGGCCACGGCGGCTCTAAAGAGCCACTTTCACGCGTATAACTGCATGAAGGCGGTACTCGGACAAAGGGCGATAGCATGGACCATGGTTGACGCAGGTTCACCCGCTTCAAGATCGGATCGATACCCAATGCTTCAGCAAGACCCAGACACTGGCTCTCCATCCCAGGCTTGCCATCGGTAACAATCCAACAAATCGCCATCAGAAGCCGAACATATGATCGAAACCGAAGCTTCCATCCGGGGCGAAGGCGCCCTGATAGCCAAACAGCCGACACGTTTCGTCACGGATAATCACATATGGATTGGTTCCGGCCGCCGCCAATTGGGCTTGAGAAAACTGCTCGTCGACGGCCCACCACAAAGAGCCAGAAGCCGGAATATTGATGATGGTTCTGGCGACCTCCTGCCCCGCTTCGCTTGTTAAAATCAGATACGTTGTCGACTGGGCTCGCCAGAGCTTCGAGACCGGATAGGTTAGATGACACCAGGTTCTGAACGGTGCAGGTGTAATACGCAGAAATAGCCGTGTCGAAAGTCCAGGGGGGGGGGCCGAATAGGACTGAGGTTCAGTCCTATAGGTCAGCACTGAATTGAATATGTGAGCTCCGAAACTCGTCTCCGCTGCATGCCCGCTCTGCCGATCCTGGTAGCGGAAGAGTGCATGCAGCCAACCATCGGCCTCATCGCCTGCTGAAAAATCATATACCAGCTCGACATGACCGCCGCGTTCATCAAGACCTTCTGCAAGTTCAGATAGATCTAGCGCCACAGATTGAGCCCGCCTTAAGTTACCAAAGCTGTGGCTGGAGACCTGCCGTCCATCTGCGGTGTACAAGAGCGCTTTAACTGGTAAATGTGCCTGGCTGATGGCCATCGGCGTGGGCAAAGCCAACGAACGATAGCGCGCGACTGGTAGAACCGGCGCGGGCAAAAGAAAGCCTTTTCCGAACCATTCGTCGAGGCGGCAAATGCCCGGGTCCGGCGAGAGATCGACTCGCTCCACATTGGGATGGGAGATACGCCAATGACCGGATGGCGAGACAACTTCATACCTAGGACGTACGAGATGCTTACCAGCAAAGATTTCTATCTGCTGTGGCCAGCGTGCCTGTGGCAGTAATTCGGACACGCTTAGGCGGAGGGTCGCATATGGCGCTATCGGCGTCATAAGCGCTACCGTCCGCTCACCCCCCATCAAACCAAGAGAGATGGCTCCGGGAGCAATCGGGGTTGGGTGGCAATTCTGGACCCACAGCACGACGTCTTCGTTATCGTCGGGTGCAGGAAGACCGGCATAATAATCAGCCGGCCATGAGTTCGCATCGTGGGTGTGGGACACCATGCCTGGACCGTCGCCATACGTATCGAGCGCATATTTGACGACATCATGCCCAGCCGCCCCGATCACATGGATAAAGAGTTGGCCACAGAATTCCGGTAAGCCAAAACGTGCGCGTACTTCGGCACTGTCGATTACCACCGAGGCTTCCGCCTGCGGACAACCCAACATCCAACTTGCCAGAACCCTGCCGCCTGTATCGAACAAGCGGCACCAGATCCTAACATCCTTTGCGCCGTAGCGAGTCCAGTAGTTGGCAGTTACAAGTCGGGTATGATGACCTTCCTGATCGCGGAAGAATACGAAATTTGTGGCAAAATTCAGTGTCGTCAGGTACCGCGTCTTATCGCTAATGAGCTCATCCGGCACCCGCAACGACTCGAAGCTGATAATCTGTACGCCTGCCGGGATCAGGTGGGATATCTGTCGCACCGTTCGCGCTTCGTCGAAGCTGGCCACGAACAGCACGCGCGCTGGGGTTTCATTCAGGCGGCTTACGGGCAAAGCGCAAAGCCCGCCCAGCCGTCGTTCCAAATGCTCCACGTTCTGCACGTAATAGGCGACAAGCTTACAGCGGGTAAGAGGATAGAACTCGGCGAACGCAGCGGCAATTCCATCCGGGTCGTAGATTGCGACGGGCCCTGAATTCTCTAATCGATCTATGAGAGACTTCGCTTGTTCGCCCGCCAGGGGGTGGCTAAGCGCCTTATAAAGGGACGAGCCTCCGAATCCATTCTTGAAAGTCTCGATTTGCAACGCCATCACACTGCCTCGGGTGCAAACAGCCGCTTCATAAACGCACTCAATCTGTGACGCGCTCCTTCACGCCGTACCACCGCGTCGCTTGTAACCCAATTGATCTGAATCACACGACGTGGACCTTCGAAAGCTTCAAAGCCATGCCAAGCCCGAGGTCCGTTCCTGAACAGAAGCAGCGTACCACGGTCCGGCGGTACTTCGGCCGTGTAATCATCCAGATTATGCGGACTGCGCAACAGGCGCAGTCGTCCATGACTGCTTTCCCAAGCCTGATTCATGTACAGCAGAAGCGTAACGAGTTTGGATTTGCTGTCCGTGTGTATCTCGCCATCGCTGGACCGGCTGATCCCACGGACAGTAGCTGTGACCGGGCGGTTCGTCAGATCGATATCAAGCTTCTCCGATACCAGACGCTGCATTTGAGGCCCCGTCAGTGCTTCCATCAGCGTGGCAAACCGAGGCCCGTACGTCAGCGAGGGTAACGGAAAGCTCCCCGGATGAGAGATCTGAGGATAATCGGCTTCTATCCCCTGTTGCGCTGCTTCGAAGACAAAGCCTGGCACGATGACATGGCGGAAGGGTTCATCCTTGGGCTCGGCACGGGCCAGTGCGCCAAAGTCAACGGGGTCAAGTTTAGTATGGGCCATGGGTTTCACTTGCACATCTTCATCGGAAGGGGACCCGCTGACGCGTCGCCCCGCGCCCGGTACCCCGTATCGCCTATATCCGCAGGTAGGCCTATTCGGCAACTGCGGCCGCTTTTGGGCCAGTTCGAACGACGCCCCGCAACTAGAGCGGTGCCCCCCTCTCGGATGACTAAAGTGCCGCACCTGAGGTGCCGTTCGGGCGCAGCAGACCCGAAGGAATTGGCAGGGAACGAATTCGCATGCCGGTCGCAGCAAAGATTGCATTTGTAAGAGCGGGTGCGAGAGGAGGCACGCCCGGCTCACCAGCGCCACCGTAGGGCGCATCGCTGTCCAGCAGTACGACATCGATGCGGGGGCAATCCTTAAGGCGCACCATCTCATAATCCGGAAAATTGGCCTGGACCACCCCCCCGTGCTCTACGGTAATTGCACCGTAGAGCGCCGCACTGAGGCCGAACACAATCGCTCCTTGAAGCTGAGCCCTGAGACCGTCCGGATTAACCGCAGTACCAGCATCGGCAACCGCCGTAATGCGGTGCACATGCAACTGCCCATCTGCACCAACCGACACCTCCGCTACCTCCCCGACGACCGTACCAAAGCTCTCCACCACAGCTACACCGAGATGATGCCCAGGCATCGGGTGATCCCACCCTGCCTCAGCAGCAAGCCGCTTCAGTACTGCCGCGTAACGTGGGTTGTGCTCAAGGAGATTGAGCCGAAACCGCAGCGGGTCAACTTTAGCCTGTTGCGCAAGCTCATCTATGAAGCTTTCTACAAAAAAGCCGTGCCAAGAGGACTCAACACTGCGCCAAGAACCAACCGGTACAGGCGTGTTCACCTTCACCGACTTATAACTCTGGTTGACAATTTGATAGGGAATATGCGCCTGCGGATTTGGTCCATCCTCAGTCGTGTAGCGATTTAGCCACGCAGTTGGCCGCCCGTCATCATCAAACGCCGCACGAAAGCGCGAGACTACATTCGGTCGATAGTAGTCGTGGCGAATATCTTCTTCACGGGTGAATATCAGCTTGACCGGAACACCAGGCATTTCCTTTGCGATCTTCACGGCGTAGCTCAGATAATTGAATGCACCCGGCAACCGCCGACCAAACCCACCTCCCAGCTTCGTCACATGGAACTTAACTTGATCCAGCGACAATCCAGCGGCTTTTGCGCAAAATGCCCGAGCTCCCAGACCATCCTGCACGCCTGACCAAACTTCGAGACCATCCTGACCATAAATTGCAGTTGCATTCATTGGCTCCATCGTCGCGTGGGCAAGATAGGGGACTTCATAGGTCGCCACAAAACTCTTTCCGCGCAGCGCGCGCGCGCCATCACCCGTCGACAGATCATCCTCAAAAGGTCCGCTGTCCAATGCTGAACGGCGCTGCGCGGAAAGTGTTACCGAATTAAGATCTCCGTGCCCATCGTCCTCCCATACCGGAACCAGAGCCGACAGGGCATCCCTCGCACGCCAGAACTGATCGGCAACAACCGCTACCGCATCATCAAGGACAATGACCCTGCGTACGCCCCGCCGCCCCTTTGCCGCAGTTGTATCAACTGATTTAAGCCGTCCACCAAATGCCGGACAAATCGAAATCGCTGCATAGCACATCTGTGGCACTACCACGTCGATACCATAGATAGCGGTTCCATTGATTTTGTCCGGGATATCCGCACGTGGAAGCGACCTCCCAACGAGCGTGTAAGCGCTCTTTGGCTTCAGCTGTGGATCAAGAGGCGGATCAAAGCCTGCCGCCTCCTTTACCAACTCCCCATAGCTGAAACTTCGTCCGGAAGGATCATGATGCACGCGACTCATTCGTGTGGAACAAGACCCTGGCTCAACATCCCAGCGCTCTGCAGCAGCGCGAATGAGCATTGTCCGTGCC
>JAGWRJ010000855.1 GCA_028869725.1 Alphaproteobacteria bacterium
CGTCGATGCCAGCGCGACCACTTCAGAGGCGGGAAAGGCGCGTTCGGCAAGCACGTTCAGCATCTCGCGCCCAACATTGCCGGTGGCGCCGACGATGGCGACCTTATAGGACATGACCTTTTTCCTCAGCTGTGGCGGTGCGCCTCACAACTGGCGCATCCGGCTCGTGCTTTACGGCATTGCAAGATGGCGGAAAAGGGGCGACGCCCGTCTGCACCGTGCAAAAGGCCCGAAACGCGGGCGGCAAAGGGTCTCCTGCTGCTGGCAGGGGGCTAATTTGCCGCTCCCACGGGGTGTATCAGGACGGCTCTGACCGGGGCTGAGTTTTCAGGTCTCTAGATGATGCCATCCGCGCGCAAGGCGTCCATCTGGCGTTCCTCGAGCCCCAGTTCACCACGCAGAACGTCATCGGTATGCTCGCCCAGCAGCGGTGGAGCGTGCCGATAGGTCGGTGGCGTCCTGGCAAGCCGCAGAGGGCTTGCTACCAGAGAAATGGGGCCCGCCGCGCTATGCGTCATGGTGATACGATGCCCCCGGGCCAGCGATTGCGGATCGGCGAAGAGCTGATCTATCCGGTTGATGGGACCGCATGGGACATTTGCCTCTTCCAGAACTGCAATCCATGCCCCTGTCGTGCGTTGTGCCAGCACTGGCTTCATAAGGCCGATCAGTTCCTGGCGGTGCTCAACGCGCCTCGGATTGTCGATGAACCGCGGATCGTTGATCAATTCCTCAAGCCCTGCAGCGGTACAGAAGCGGCGAAATTGGCCGTCGTTTGGGATGGCAAGAATCATATGACCGTCAGCGGTCGCAAATACCTGATAGGGCACGATATTGGGATGACTGTTTCCCTGACGGCCGGGGGGATTTCCGCTCACAAGGTAGTTCATGGCCTGGTTGGCAAGAGCTGCCGTCTGACAGTCGAACAAAGCCATATCGATGCATTGGCCTTCGCCGGTACGGGCCTGGTGGATCAGTGCAGCCTGAATTGCGATCGTCGCGTAAAGCCCCGTGAAGAGGTCGGATACCGCAACGCCGACGCGCATCGGCTCGCCGCCGGGCGTGCCATCAGCCTGGCCCGTAATTGACATCAAACCGGCCATGCCCTGCACCAGGTAATCATAGCCGGCCTTGTCCTTGTAAGGGCCATCATGGCCAAATCCGGTAAGTGAGCAGTAGATCAGCGCTGGGTTGTCAGCTGTCAGGCTTGCGTAGTCGAGGCCGTACTTGGCTAAGGCGCCGGTCTTGAAATTCTCGATCACGACATGACTGCGTCGGGCCAATCGCCGTATGAGGGCGGCGCCTTCAGGCTTGGCAAAGTCGATCGTTACAGAACGCTTGTTGCGGTTTGCGGAGAGAAAGTAGGCCGCATCTGCTCGCCCGTCCGGGGTCGAGAGAAATGGGGGGCCGTATCGGCGGGTTTCATCGCCTTCGCCTGGCCGTTCCACCTTAATTACGTCGGCACCTAGGTCACCGAGGATCTGCGCGGCGAAAGGGCCGGCCAACACCCGGCTGAGGTCGAGCACCTTAACATGTGATAATACCCCCATCAGATTTCTGTCCTAACCTCCCAAAGTTCCGGATAAAAACGCAAATCGAGCGCCTTTTGCAGATAGGCAACGCCGGACGTGCCACCTGTTCCTGGTCTGGCGCCAATGATCCGCTCTACCGTCTTCATGTGGCTGAAACGCCAGAGATGGAAGCGGTATTCGAGGTCGACCAGCTTTTCCGCCAACTCATAAAGATCCCAATGGGTTTGGACATCACGGTATACCTGCCGCCAGGCTTCGGTGACTTGGGCATGAGCCACATATGGCTCGCCAAAGTCGCGCTGGAGCGTGCTGTCGGGCAGGGTAAAGCCCCGCCGTGCTAGAAGTCTGAGCGCCTCATCATAGACGCTAGGCTCGTCCAGTGCGCCCTGCACCATGGCTGCGATTTTCGCATCCGCGTCAAATACCCGGGCCATCTGCCGGCTTTTGTTGCCGAGACGAAACTCCAGCATCCGGTACTGAAAGGACTGAAAACCGCTCGCCTTTCCGAGCGCGCTTCGGAAGCTGCCGTAATCGAACGGGGTCATGGTCGACAGCACATCCCAGCTCTGAATGAGCTGGGCCTGAACGCGTCCCACGCGTGCCATCATTTTGAAGGCCGGGCCGAGATCGTCGGCCCGGATGTGGGCGATCGCGCCGGTAATCTCGTGCAGGCAAAGCTTGATCCACAGCTCGCTGGATTGATGGATGATGATAAACAACATCTCATCATGTGCGCCCGACAGCGGATGTTGGCAGTCCATCAGCTGGGTCAGATGCAGATAGTCACCGTAGGACATCGCGTCGCGAAAATCCCAGTGAACGGCTTCGTCGCTCAGGTCGACAGCATGGCCTTTGGACGGCGTCTTGGTCATGGCGGGACTCTTTTGTTAAGGCCCAAGCCGAAATTTGGGTACCCACCCATTTGGGAGAATAGCCAGTAGTATCGCGGCGATGTTATCTTCAGCCTGTAGCGACACTACGCGATGGTTTCAATGGCGCGAAGATTCGTGGCGGGCACGCTCGCCGTCGTCGTCTCTCTGGGGCTTGGCCCGGCGGCTTGGGCTCGCCATCTTCCGATGCCCCGAAAATGTGCGCGGCCTGCCGAAGAATTGTCCGTCGAGGTTGCTGCAGTGCAGCAGCGGCTGATGGTGGCAGCGCTAACCTGCAATGACATTTCGGACTTCAACGCGTTCCAGAGGGGGTACATGCAAAGCCTGCGTCAGTCGGACCGGCAGCTGCTGATGTTCTTCCGCCGGATTTACGGTCCTCGCGGCGAAAGTCAGTACCACAGCTTCAAGACGCGTCTTGCGAATGATGATTCGATGAGCAGCATCCACGACAATGCCGGCTACTGCAAAGCTGCCAGCGCGGCGTTCGCCGCGATGAGGGCTCAGGCGAGGCCAAGCCTGTCCGGATTTGTGGAGTCCCTGCCTATCAAAAATCCCGGGCCTGTTGCCAGTTGCGCGTCTCTCAGCGCCGCAAGCGAACCGATCCCGAGCATCATACCCACACCTAATCCGTTGCGCGTGGCGGCGCTTGAAGCTGCGTCATCAGTATCGCATGCACACGGTGGTAGCCCTCAGGTCCGCACGCGGCAGTAGCATCCTTGGGCGGGCGGGGCAGGGACTGCCTCGGTCTGCGAACGCATGAGCCGGGTGCATGAAATGTTTCAGCACTCGTGCAGATAGAAAAAGGGCGGGCTTGAAAGCCCGCCCTTTTCCGTTCGGCGAGGAGCCGGCGACTTACATGCCGCTACCAGCACCCAGTTCGATGACGGCGCGCCGGTTCTGCGGCTCACGCACGCCTGGGCCCGTCGGGACCAGGGGATCATCGTAGCTCTTACCAACAGTGGTGATATCGGCAGCGTCCATGCCTTCCTTCACCATCTGGGCCTTCACTGCCGTGGCGCGACGCACGGACAGCGCCTGGTTGTAACTGTGCGAGCCGACCGTGTCGGTGTGGCCTGTAATCAGGACCTTCACGATCCCGTGCTCCTTCGCGGTCTTCACCGCTTCAGAGACCACCGACTGTGCCTCGGCCGTCAGGTTCGACTTATTGAAGTTGAAGAACACAATATAAGTCTTAACCGGCGGCGGCGGAGGAGGCGGAGGCGGCGGCGGCGGGGGAGGCGGCGGTGGTGGCGGCGGGGGAGGCGGCGGCGGAGCTGCTTCCTCTTGACCGAAGAAATAGCGGACCCCAACCATCACGGCCTGATCGTTCAGATCGCCCGGACGGACATTGTAACTTACGTAGGAGCTGCCGAATGCACGGTTCATACCCACATCGCGATAGCGCCAGTCAAGGTAGACATCGACATTGGGATTGACCGAGTAGGTGAAGCCGGCCATCGCCTGCCACATCCATGCGGTGCGTGTGCCCTTCATGTCGACCAGATTACCCGGGACATTGATTTCCTTGAGATCAACCTGGCCAATACCAGCGCCGGCGCCCAAGCTGAACGACCACTTCTTCGACAACGGAATGTCGTAGGCGGCATTGAACATCGTCGAGAGTATGTTCACATGGCCGTTGGTTGCATTGCCGAGCAACGTGCCATTGATGTCGTGGGGCGCATACCCGATTTCAGCTTCCAGGCGAATGTTGTTCTTGAACTTGTAGCCTGCCGACACTGCCACCAGGGCCGAATTGTCGGTGCCAGTTTTGCCACCCATGCTGGTGCCAGTGGGGCTTTTGGCGTCAAAGCTTGTCTTGATGTTTCCCATGTGGTCCAGGCCAGCGCCGAGGCCGAGATACCACCCTTGACCGGCAGATGCCGTGCCACTCAAGGCCAGCAGCGCCACGCCCGCTAGGGCCATCATACGAATTTTCATAATTTTCCCTCATAAAGTACCGACGGGCGGGATACCCCCACCGACGCGTCTGGGATCGCGAATATCCTATAAAAGATATCCTACCCGATGTGGAGGCATAATGGCCGGTGTGCCCTATTGTTTCCTAGGAAACTGTCGGGAATCCTGGGGGCTGTGTCGCGTCTGCAACATTGGCCAATAGCAGGCAGGAAAGTTCGGCGGAACCTTCAAAAATAAAGGCGTAACGCCCGGGCAGAATTTCAAGGCTTCCGCCCAATGTTGGCTCTTTATTGTCAGGAAGTGTTTCAAAACAGCTGAGTATTGTCGTTCGGGGCTCGACATGAAACAGGCGGAGCCAGCCAAGCATCAGTGCCCTGCCAATGCTCCCAAGTCCCGTGAAATCGCCGAAATCAACGATATGCAGGCGCCCGCCCGGTGCCAGGCCTGCCACTGCGGCCGCAAGGGCTCCGCGCCAGTCGGGAATCATCGACAGGCTGTAGGAAAATATCGCCCGGTCGAAGCACGGTACGCCGAACGCCGCGGGTTCTAAGGCTTCTGCGTAGCCGTGCGCGACGTGGATTCGGCTGCTCAGGCTCGTGCGCTGGATACGCTCCCGAGCGGTCTCAAGCATCTGCGAGGACGCATCCAGGCCAAAGAGCCGTGCGTCGGGATACTGGCCGGCCATGCAGATCAGGTTGCGGGCGGTGCCACAGCCAAGCTCCACCACCCGTTCGTGCGGCGCAAGAGCCAGCTTTCGAATCAGCCGATCACGCCCCAAAAGATAGTATTTTCTAGTAAAATCATAGAAATAGCGCTGGTGACGATAGACATCGTCCATCAGCTGGTCATGGCTGCGTGTGGAGGCTGTCATCTTCATGATGCCAAATTTCTTGCGTAAACATGGAAGCCGCCATAAATGGCCGAGCGGTCTTGCGCGTGCAGTGTCAGGCTCTCCTCTTCCAGATAGCGCCACGGGGCCTGGAGCGCCGGTGGCAATTTGCGGGGAAGGGGCGATTCGGTGCCGGCGGTGCGGAAGATGACCCGGGCATCGCGTGTGTCAGCAGTGCGGTCAATCTCAGTCCAGAGCTCAGAGAGCAGGTCAGGTGTCATCCAGTCCTGCGCATCCAGCAGCACATAGCGATGCAAGGACTGGTCAGGCTGCCCCCTCAGGAAATCGACCAGAGACGCGTGATGAACCTCGACCCGCTCCGCCCTCTCCCGGATCCTGGCGTAGACGTCCTGACGCAGGTAATCCGGCACGGCCTCGCGGTTTTCGGTGTCATATCCGCGGGCAAACGCCTGCCAGGCAAAATAGTTGCTCTGTATTGGAAAGCCGCAGGCCAGCTTTTCCACCCGTTGACGCAGGACCTCTGTTGGATTTCCCTGAGATCCTGCAACGAGTTCGTCGTACTGCGCAGGGGGAATTCCCAGCGCGTAAAGCGAGATCGGCGATTTGGCGAGAAGCCGTACTGGTGCCGATTCGAACAGAGGTACGATCAACTGGTCGAAATGGGCGCGCTGCTCGTCAGGCGTAGTGGCTGCGACGATCGTGTCGAGTCTTTTGCCATGTAGTCGGGCGATGATGTGCAGGATGCCGATGAAGCGGCCGAGCAACCCGTAGCGGTAAAGGTTCCGCGCGAACATGTTTATGCGACGTCCGAACAGGGGAATCTGTGTCTCCCAGTAGCGTCGGGTCTCGCTGTCCAGCTGATCGGCAAGAAAATGGTCGTAGGCTGCACGGTTCGCCCTGTCGTCGGCGCGCCCGAAGAAGCGAAAGAACTCCTCATAGGAAGGAAGCCGCGTTAATGCGGCAAGCTTCAGTCGGGTCAACGCGACGTGATTGGGATTGAGATCAACGGCGATAATGCAGGCCGGATCGGCAGCAAGGTAATTGAGAACATTGCAGCCACCCGAGGCGATGGTCACGACCCTATGATGCGACTGCAAGGCCAGTGCCTTGAGATCAACCTGAGGGTCCTCCCAGATCTGGTTGTAAACAAATCCACGAAACATGTGCGTAAATAGGCGTTCCAGCGCCCCACGCCGGCTCGCAGCTGGCTGGGTGTGGGCGGCGCGATCAAGAAGCAGATTACTGGCCATGGTGGGACTTTCGGTCCTTTCCGGGACTGGGCGATTCGGTGTAGGCAAACGCGACGCCGCCCGATGAACGGAGGCGTGGAAGCGGATGACGATGCAGGACACGAACCCTCATTTTGATACTCCGGGGGCCGACCCGGTTCGCGAGCTTCTGGCCTTGCTCGACCTTGAGCCGGTCGAGGTGAACATCTTTCGCGGTGTGAGTCCCAAGGACCGCTCCCAGCGCGTCTTCGGAGGGCAGGTACTGGGACAGGCGCTGGTTGCTGCCACACGCACACTCAGTGATCGGATCTGCCACTCGCTCCACGCCTATTTCCTGCTGCCCGGAGATCCCAAGGTTCCGATCCTGTACCAGGTGGATCGTAGCCGGGACGGCAAGAGCTTCAGCTCCCGCCGGGTCGTGGCCATACAGCACGGCAGACCTATTTTTCATATGTCAGTTTCATTTCAGATCGATGAAGCTGGTCTCGAGCATCAGATCGAGCCGCCACAGGTTCCCCCGCCCGAGGAACTGCCGAGCGAGGATGCCTATCGTCACAAGATTGTTGACCAGGTCCCGCCTGAACTGCGCGACCATTTTCTGCGCCCCAGGCCCATCGAGCTGCGCCCGGTTGAACCTCAGGAGGGCCTTAACCCCACCAAACGCGCGCCTCATCAGGCCTTCTGGGTGCGCGCGACCGGAAGGCTTCCGAATAATGGTCCGCTACAGCAATGCGTCCTTGCCTACGCATCCGATATGACCTTGCTCGATACCTGTCTTTTACCTCACGGCATTGGCTGGTTTGATCGTCGCATGCAAATGGCAAGCATTGATCATGCCATGTGGTTTCATAGGCCATTTCGCGCTGACGAATGGCTTCTCTATGTGCAAGACAGCCCATTTGCCGGTGGAGGTCGCGGATTCAATCGCGGTCTTATTTATACTCGGGAGGGCGTACTCGTTGCTTCAGTGGCGCAGGAAGGTCTTATCCGAATGCGTGCTGACTGACGGACTATCTGACCGCTCATCCAGCCGGCTCAGAAGGTGCTGCCCGCGCCATACCGACCGCCTGCATCACAGGAGCCTGGTCACACCGTTTCATCCAAAGACATTGGGCCTGCGCGGTATCGATCAGTGCCCACCGGCGGCCGATGTGCCACGGGCCTCATAGCTTTGGGTCTGTGCGTTCTGCCGATTGAAGTAGCTCGCCGAATCGGTGGGCAGTGTACCTGGCTCGCAGCGGTGATCCGCACAG
>JAGWRJ010000856.1 GCA_028869725.1 Alphaproteobacteria bacterium
TCGTCGGCTACGCCGGACTGAACTGGGCGCTGTGGCAGGGCGCGTTGAAAAACCGCTTCGCCGTCACCGAAACTACAAGCCGGCGCACGACATTTGATTCACCCTTCTACCTGCCACTCTTCGAAGACTATGCCTATCGCGGCAAGATCCAGCGGTTTTCCTATCAGGGCATCGCCCGACTGCCACACAAGAGTCAGCTCGTGTTCGGCGCGGCCACCGAGCGCACCAATCTTGCCTCCGAGATCCAAGGCTATGCGGATGCGTCCGGCCACCAGTCAACCCAGGGCTACTATGTCGAGGGCTTGACCCACATCACGCAGGCACTGACCCTGTCGGCCGGCGTTCGCCTCGAAGACAACAACATATTCGGTACGCACTGGTCCTATAAGGCGAGTGCCGCCTACACGCCCGATGGCGGCCGTACAGTTCTGCATGCCAATTATGCCACCGGCTTCAAGGCGCCATCGCTCTACGAACAGTTCTCAATCTACAAGAACCCGCTCCAGCACCTGTCGCCAGAAGTTGCTGCAGGTTGGGAAGCAGGCGTGGACGAGAACCTGTTTTCCGGTCACGTCCTCGCCTCCCTGACCTGGTTCGCGCGCAACACCCGCGACCTTATCGACTTCTTCTCCTGCTATGGGGTCACAAGTCCTGCCTGCAGCCTGCGCAGCAATGCCGGCGGCTACTACTACAATATCGGTCAGGCGAGGGTGCAGGGGCTTGAAGCAGGTCTGAGTGGAGAGCTCAGCCACACTTTGCGCTTTGCCCTCAACTACACCTATCTCAACGCCGTCGACGGCATCACGCACACCGAACTTGCACGCCGCCCTCATGATGAGGCCAATGCGACACTCAGCTGGCATCCCGCGGGACCATGGCAGGTTGGTGCCAGCCTTGACCTCGTAGGCGCGCGCTTCGACGGTGCAAACGATGTGAGCCCTCTGGGCGGCTATGCCACCGCCGATCTGTTCGTCGCGCGCCGCCTCAGCTCGCATCTCAAGCTCTTTGGTCGCATCACCAATCTGCTCGATCACCATTATGAACCAGCGGCGGGATATGGTGCACCGGGGCGCGCGGTCTATATGGGAATTCGCTGGAACGGATAATGGCAGGCGCCGGGCGGCAGATCACACCGCCCGGCGTATCCGTGCCAGGTTCTTGCTGAAAACTCCCCGTGGCGCTCCAGGTACCGGCACGAAGAAACGTTCGTCCGCCGGGACTTCGCTCGCGCCAAGAACCAGCCAGCCATCCGGGACCAGGGCGCCTTCCATCCGCGCCAGGGTTTCAAGACGCAGTTCAGGCGTAAAATAAAGCAGCGCGTTGCGACACAAGATCAGATCGAGTTCGCCCAGCCAGCCAAAGTTGTCGAGCAGATTAAAGCGATGAATACGCAGGCGCCGGCGCAAGCCATCGACCATATGCCAGCGGCCGCTATCGCTCGCAACGCAGTATCGCGCCCGCATCGACAGCGGCAACCCCCGCGCCAGCTCATAGTCGCTATACCCACCCTCCTTGATGCGCACAACCGCATCGCGGCTGAAGTCGCTCGCAAAGAGGTCAACCTTCCAGCCGCTCTCAAAGAGACCGGCGTAGTCGAGCAGCATGGCCAGTGAATAGGCTTCCTGGCCGGTCGATGCAGCAGCACACCAGATGCGCAGCCGCCTTCGTGCTGTTCGCGCCTGCATCAGACTGGGCAGAACTCTAGAACGCACATACTCAAATACGGCCGGATCACGGAAGAAGGAGGTTTCATGCGTGGCCATCGCCTCGGTAACCGCGCGCGCAAGCTCTTCGGGCTCGTCTTCAAGTTCA
>JAGWRJ010000857.1 GCA_028869725.1 Alphaproteobacteria bacterium
ATGACTTCGCCCGCACGGTCGGCAAGACGGTGGGCAAATTCAATCGTGCGTGGATCGAGCTCGGCCATCGTCTCGGTGTAGGATGGCTGCCGCAGCAACACAACAGGGCACGAGCCATATGCAGAGCGTCGTAGTGACCGGAGTGACCAGCGGTATCGGGTGGGGGTGCGCCAAGGTACTGCTGGAGAAGGGCTTTCGTGTGTTCGGCAGCGTCCGCAATGAAGCTGACGCGACGCGTCTGCGTGCCCAGTGGGGCGAGCGTTTCGAACCCCTGCTGTTTGACGTGACCGCCCAGGATGAGGTCATGGCGGCGGCACAAAAGGTCAAGGCGGTCCTCGGCAGCGACCTATTGTTCGGACTTGTCAACAATGCAGGAATCGCAGTGCCTGGGCCTCTTCTCTATCTGCCCATTGCGGACTTTCGTCACCAGCTCGAGGTCAATGTGGTGGGGCAGCTGATCGTCACCCAGGCCTTTGCGCCGCTGTGCGGGGCAGAGCCCGACGGGCCGTCGCGCAAGGGACGTATTGTCAACATCACCTCTGTCGGCGGCACGAGCGCCTCGCCATTTGTCGGTGCCTATAACAGCTCGAAATTCGCATTCGAAGGCTTGAGTGAAGCCTTGCGGCGCGAACTGATGCTGTTCGGTGTCGACGTCATCGTCGTCGCGCCCGGAGCGGTGAAAACCCCGATCTGGGACAAGGCGGAAGCCATCGATGTGGCAGCGTATGAACGCACGGTCTATGGACCGTCCCTGCGCAAGGTCCGCGAACTGATGCTGCAGATGGGGCGCAGCGGCTTGCCGCCTGAAGCGATCGGCCAGGCAGTGCACCGGGCCCTGACTGCCCGTGCACCCAGGGCGCGCTATGTGATAACGCCCGATCCGGTGCAGAACGTCGTCGTCAATACGTTTCCGCGCCGGCTGGTCGACCGCATCATTGCACGCCGGCTGGGACTTGCCCGCAAGGTTCAGGCCTGATCGGTATCGATACGTGCGCGCCGGCGCAGATGCGGCAACAGCTCGCGCTTGCGCAGACGTATCGACTGGGGCGTAACCTCGACCAGTTCGTCGTCTTCAATATAGGCTATCGCCTGCTCGAGCGTGAGCGGGACGATCGGTGTCAGACGCACCGCTTCATCTTTGGAGGTGGTGCGGATATTGGTCAGCTGCTTGGCCTTTAGCGGGTTGACGTCCAGATCATTGTCCTTGGCGTTCTCGCCGATGATCATGCCCTGATAGACCTTGGTGCCGGGGCCGATGAAGAGCCGTCCCCGTTCTTCCAGATACCAGAGTGCATACGCCACCGCTTCGCCGTCGCCTGTGGAAATGAGGACGCCGTTGCGCCGGCCCTCGATTGGTCCTTTGTGCGGAGCGTAGTCGTGAAACATGCGGTTCATGACCCCGGTGCCGCGCGTGTCGGTCAGGAACTCGCCGTGATAGCCGATCAGCCCGCGGGCCGGTGCCAGAAAGGTCAGACGGGTCTTGCCCGCACCCATCGGGCGCATGTCCTGCAGTTCGCCCTTGCGCAGGCTGATTTTTTCGATGACGACCCCGGTGTAGGGATCATCGACATCGACGGTCACTTCTTCGATCGGCTCCAGCCGCTCACCGGTATTTTCGTCACGCTGGAACAGGACCCGTGGCCGCGAGATCGACAGTTCAAAGCCTTCACGTCGCATCGTCTCTATGAGGACTCCGAGCTGCAGTTCGCCCCGTCCGGCAACCTCAAACGTGCCTTCACCGGTTTCACGAAGGTGTATGGCGACATTGCCTTCAGCCTCACGCAGCAGCCGTTCGCGGATCACTCGGCTCTGCACCTTGTCGCCTTCCCGCCCTGCCAGGGGGGAATCATTGACCGCAAGCGTAATGGCCAGTGTCGGCGGATCGATCGGATTGGCGGCAATGGGGGTATTGACCTGCACGTCGCACAGCGTGTCGGCCACGGTTGCGATCTGAAGACCTGCAATCGCAATGATATCGCCTGCACTGGCATGCACCACCGGTACGCGGGCCAGTCCCCGAAAGGCAAGCAACTTGGTGGCACGCGCCCGTTCCAGTTCCTCGCCAGCGCGATTGAGCACCTTGATGACCCGGTTGACGTTGATTTCGCCGGACTCGATGCGTCCGGTCAGAATGCGTCCAAGGTAGGGATCTGACTCGATAGTGGTGACCAGCATCTGAAACGGATGCTCTGGTCCTGCAAGCGCAACCGGCTTGGGCGGCGGAACATCGTCCACGATCCGCCGGAAAAGGGGCGACAGGTCCTCGCGCGGCTGCGAAAGCTCATCGACAGCCCAGCCGGATCGTCCCGATGCATAGAGCACGTGGAAGTCGAGCTGATCGTCATTGGCCTCCAGCGCGAGAAAGAGGTCGAAGATGTTCTCAAGCGTTTCCTCGGGCTGGGCGTCCTGGCGGTCGATCTTGTTGATGACGACAATCGGCTTCAGGCCAAGCTTGAGCGCTTTGGAGAGAACAAACTTTGTCTGTGGCATCACGCTTTCGGCAGCATCGACCAGAAGTACGACACCGTCGACCATCGACAGAATACGCTCCACCTCGCCGCCAAAATCGGCGTGGCCCGGCGTATCCACGATATTGATGCGCACGCCATTCCATTCCACCGAGGTGCACTTGGCCAGGATGGTGATGCCACGTTCACGCTCCAGATCGTTGGAATCCATCGCGCGCTCGGCCATGTGCTGGTTTTCGCGCACTGATCCGGACTGCTTGAGCAGCTGATCCACGAGAGTGGTTTTGCCATGATCAACATGGGCGATAATGGCAATATTACGCAGATCCATAGGTCGGGTGTGCTTTCGCGCTTGCAATCGGCGGCGCTTATAGACGGCCGCCACGTACACCGCAATCAGCCTTGTCGGAACCAGGTTCCGCGGAGGCTGCCTGTGGCGCGGCCATGGGGGAGGCGGCCATCCTGGCGCAGGCGGGGCGTGGCAGATCACCTTCCGGTGAGGGTTGTCACGAACGAGTCACAAAATGTGCACTTTCTGTCTCAAACTGTCTTAGAGGGATGAGAAACGCTGGCAAGCTTGCCAGGGCCTGCCTAGGACGGTGAGCAGCGCTTGGGCGTTGGCCACACCATCCCTCGCCCCAAAGCCTTGCGCCCGGCCATGTACTGTGAACCCGATGCCCGATCCGCTTAAGTTTCCTCAGCCCAGCTCAGGGCCCGCTGCCGACGTGCACAGGCCTGAACTCGGTGCGCGGCGCCGACGCCCGATCTTCATAGTTGCGGTCCTCGCGGTTATCGCCGGGCTGGGCCTTCTGCACGTGTTGACCGCACCCAGGGGGCGCGGCGGCGCTGAAGCACCGCCACCGGTCGAGCTTGGAGGGGTTCAGACCAAAACCCTGACCGTGCGGGTACACACCATCGGCACCATCGTGGCCAATGCCACGGTCAACGTCACGTCGCAGGTCGCCGGTCAGCTCATGAGGGCCAACTTCACGGAAGGGCAGATTGTACGCAAAGGCAGCGTCCTCTTCGAACTCGATCGGCGTCCCTTTGAGGCGGCGCTCCAACAGGCCAGGGCCGACCTGGCTCGGGATGAGGCACAGCTCATTGCCGCCAAACGCGACGAGACACGCTATGCCTCGCTTTTTGCCCAAAATGCCATTTCGGCCCAACAGCGTGACCAGTACACCGCCCAGGCCGGCGCGCTCGCCGGTACGGTCAAGGCCGACGAGGCAGCCGTCGACATTGCCCGGCTCAATCTCGGCTACGCCTCAATCCGCTCGCCCATCACCGGCAAGACCGGACCGATCCTGATCCAGCCGGGCAACCTCGTGAAAGCCAATGACACGAACCCGCTCGTTGTCGTTACCCAGATTGAACCGATCAAGGTTTCCTTCTTTCTGCCCCAGTCTGATCTTGGACGTATCGAGCGCCAGATGGCAGAGCATCGGCTGGTGGCGGAGGTCAGCCGTCATGGCAGCAAGCATGTAAAGTCGGCGCTCGTCGATTTTGTCGGCAACCAGGTCAACAATCAGACGGGCACGATCGAGCTCAGGGCGACATTTGCCAATCGCGACGCCCGTCTTGTTCCAGGCGAACTGGTCGATGTCACGGTTGCTCTAAAGCAGCTCAGGAATGCCACGGTGGTACCCAGTCTCGCCGTGAATATCGGTCCAAGCGGCCACTACGTATACGTGGTCGGCGCACAGCACTTCGCGCACAAGGTTTCCGTCCACCTGCGCTATGATAACGGTATGCTGGCCGCCGTGCGTGGTCATCTGGTTCCCGGGATGAAGGTGATTACGGTCGGACAGCTGCGTGTCATACCCGGGCACAAGGTGGAGGTGACAGCGCGTACGGGCGCTGCCGCACCCGATGTCGCCTCCAGAAGTTCTGGTACCCTGACCCCGGGAGCCAACAGCAATCCGGCACGGCAGCCTGCGCCATGAACATTTCGGAGCCGTTCATCCGGCGGACGGTGATGACCACGCTGGTGATGGTCGCACTCGTCATCTTCGGTCTGTTCGGCTACATCGGCCTTCCGGTCAGCGACCTACCGAATGTCGACTTTCCCACCGTCGTAGTCAGCGCCAATTTGCCCGGCGCGGACCCTGACACCATGGCCAGTGCGGTTGCCACCCCGCTCGAAGGCGAACTGTCCACCATCGCCGGGATCTCGTCGATGACCTCGACGAGTACGCAGAGCCAGACCGAGATCGTCATCCAGTTCGATCTCAGCCGCAACATCGACGCCGCTGCGCAGGACGTGCAGTCAGCCGTATCAGCGACGCTGGGACGCCTCCCGCACAACATGCCCAATCCGCCGACAATCCATAAGGAAAATCCAGCGGATGCCCCCATCATGTATCTGGCTGTCACCTCCGATACCATGCCGCTGTCTGAGGTCGACAAATTCGCCGAATCCCTGCTCGCACGCGAGATTTCGACGCTGAACGGTGTTGCGCAGGTCAATATCTATGGCCAGCAGAAATATGCCGTCCGCATTCAGGCGGATCCGGACGAGCTGGCAGCGCGCGGCATCGGCATCGATCAGGTCGCCAGCGCAGCTGCCGACGCCAATTCAAATGCGGCCACCGGCTCGCTGAACGGGCCGCGCACGGCCGAAGTCATCCACGCCAATGGCCAATTGACCGATGCCCGGCAGTTTGCGCGCCAGATCATCGCCTATCGGAATGGAGCACCGGTGCGCATCGGCGATGTCGCCCGCGTACTCAACAGTGTCCAGGACACCCGCCAGGCAAGCTGGGAGAATGGCAAGCCGGCAATTCTTCTGGCGATCCAGCGACAGCCCGGGGCCAACACCATCCAGGTCGTCAATGATATCCGTAACGTACTTCCGCGCTTTGAACGGCAGGTTCCTCCTGGCATCCATCTGATGGTGCACTTTGATCGCAGCCAGGCGATCCGCGCATCCGTCAACGACGTCCAAATGACGCTCGGCATTGCAGCAGTGCTGGTGGTGCTCGTCATCTTTGTCTTTCTGCGCTCGGTTTCAGCCACCTTCATCCCTTCTCTGGCATTGCCGATTGCTGTCATCGGTACCTTCGCCGGTATGGCCTATTTCGACTTCAGCCTCGACAACCTGTCCCTCATGGCGCTGACGCTGTCCGTTGGCTTTGTCGTGGATGATGCAATCGTCATGCTCGAGAATATCGTGCGCCACATCGAGATGGGCGAGGATCCCCATACCGCTTCGCTTAATGGCTCGCGCGAAATTGCCTTTACAATTCTGTCCATGACCGCATCCCTGGTTGCGGTGTTCATTCCCCTGATGTTCATGGGTGGCATTGTCGGACGCCTGTTGCATGAGTTTGCCGTTACCATCGTACTGGCAATCGTGTTTTCCGGGATTGTGTCAGTCACGCTGACGCCGATGCTCTGCAGCCGCATTCTACGCGCAGAAGAGGGCCTTCACGGCAGCAGCTTTTATCGCCTCAGCGAGGCTGCCTTTACGAGACTTCATGATGGGTACCGATGGTCGCTCGACTGGGCCATGCGCCATCACCGCACGACATTCGGGTTGTTTCTGCTCAGTATTGCCGCCACGGTTTTCATGTTCCGTATCATCCCGATGGACTTCATTCCGGCGGCGGACAACAGTGCGATCGGAATATTTACAAAGGCGCGCACCGGCACCTCGTTCGATCAGATGGTCAAGTACCAGAGAAAGGTGGCAGCGATTGTCAATGCAGATCCCGCGGTGATGGCGGCGATGTCATCGGTCGGCTCAGGAGGCTCAAGTGCCGGCGTGAATACCGGTCGCATATTTGTGCATCTGGTGCCGCCCAGTCAGCGCAGTCGATCGGTCGATGATATCATTTCCGAGTGGCGGCCCAAGTTTGCCAGGATTCCCGGGATTGAGGTCTTCACCGCCAATCCGCCCAGTCTGCACATAGGCGGGCACTCTACCAACTCAACTTACCAGTACACGCTGCAAGGGCTTGATCTCGACCAGCTTGCCAAATACGCCAACCGCCTGGTTGACATTCTCTCCCGTACACGGGGCTTTGCCGACGTCAACAGCGACCTCGACATGTCCAATCCGACGGTCATGGTCAAGATCGAGCGGGACCGTGCTGCTGCGCTCGGCGTCACCCCGGCACAGATTCAGACTGCACTGGGCGCAGCCTTTGGCGGCGAGCAGATTTCCCAGATTTATGCACCAACCGACGAATACGAGGTCATCCTCGAGCTGTTGCCCAAATATCAGTCTGATCCGTCGGCGTTACAGCGTCTCTACGTGACTTCCAGCAGCGGCACTTTGGTGCCGCTGACGGCGGTGACGAGGATTACCCAAAGTTCAATGCCTCTGGCCATCAACCACCTCGGAGAGCTGCCGGCGGTGACGGTGTCGTTCAATCTCGAACAAGGTCGGGCTTTGTCCTATGCCGTGTCCGCGATCGATCGGATTACCAGACACATGAATATGCCACCCACCATCTCCGGCTCATTTCAAGGAACGGCAAAGGCCTTTCAGCAGTCGATGGGTTCGAGCGGGCTTCTGCTGCTCATAGCGATTATCGTCGTCTACATCGTGCTTGGCATTCTCTACGAAAGCTTCATTCACCCCCTGACAATCCTCTCGGGGCTGCCAGCAGCAGCCGTGGGCGCCCTGATCACGCTGTGGATATTCAACACGCCGCTCAGCCTTTATGCTTTTGTCGGCATGATCATGCTGATCGGCATCGTGAAGAAAAACGCGATCATGATGATCGACTTTGCACTGGACCGGCAGCGTAAAGCCAATGTTCCTGCGGCCACGGCCATTTTTGAGGCCAGCCTGGTCCGCTTTCGCCCCATCATGATGACGACCATGGCCGCGCTCATGGGGACACTGCCAATTGCCATCGGTCTTGGTGAAGGCTCCGATGCCCGCCGGCCACTCGGCCTTGCCGTGGTCGGCGGCCTGGTTCTCAGTCAGCTTCTGACCCTCTACATTACGCCGGTGATCTATGTCTATCTCGACCGGCTCGGCCAGTTGCTGCGTGCACGACCGCTGGCGCAGCCTGCCGAATAGAGCCGCGGCTCTGGGGCAGGATCAGGCGCGACCGGCAAGTTCGATAAATTGTTGCACCGCGCTTTGGGGTGTGGCGAAGCTCGTAACGAGACGTATCAGCGTGCGTCCGTCATGGCTCGTCTGCCAGTCATAGAATTTGGCGCCGGCGGCACGCAGACGGGCTATCGTCGCATCGGGCAGGTGGACAAATACCTGATTGCCCTGCACCGGGTAGGCAAGCTTGGCGCCTGGCACGCGCTCCAGCGCCCGCGCCAGATCGCCTGCCAAAGAATTGGCCCGTGCCGCCGTACGAAGCCACAGATCGTCGGTGAGGTAAGCCTCGAGTTGAGCAGAGACAAACCGCATCTTGGAAAGAAGATGACCGCTCTTCTTCCGGCGATATTCGAAATCGGCAGCTTTCTCTGCATCAAAGAAGATGACGCATTCCGCCCCCAGGGCGCCGTTCTTGGTTGCACCAAAAGAGAGCACGTCGACCCCCGCCTGCCAGGTTAGCGCTGCCGGACTTGCCCTTAGCCCCACCAGGGCATTGGCAAAGCGAGCGCCATCCATGTGCAGGTACAGATCCCTGCTGCGGCAGAATTCTCCCATCCTGGCGATTTCCTGCCCGCTATAGGCCGTGCCCAGTTCGCTCAGCTGGGTGATGGAGACGACACTTGGTCTGGGACTGTGCACGCCGCGGGAAAAATTGGGCAGCGTTGCCGCGATGGCGTCCGAGGTGATCTTGGCGCCTTCTCCGGCAATCCCTACCACTTTTGCACCATGCGTGAAGAACTCGGGCGCGGCACACTCGTCGGTCGCGATGTGCGCTTCCTCATGGCAGAAGATCGCACCATGGGGTGGACAGAGCGTTGCCAGTGCCAGACTGTTCGCTGCCGTGCCGGTGATCACGGGAAAGGCATGGACCTGTCGTTCGAAGATCTCGCTCAGGCGCGCCCGCAGGCGTTTGCTGAAGTCGTCCTCGCCATAGGAGGGCTGGCTTCCTTCGGCACTGCGCACGATAGCCTCAAGTATCTCGGGGCAGGCGCCATAGGCGTTATCACTGGAAAAGTTCATGGCTTTCGATCGGTATGGTGCGCCGTCAACCTAACGGCTGGCAAATCCCGCGGCCAGCCCTCTTCCCAAAGCTGCGCCAAGATGCACAATCAGGCTCTATCGAAGAAGCGGTATGGCCAGCCGGAGGTGATCGATGAGTGATCTGGAGAGTTTTCGCAACGAGGCACGCAGCTGGCTTGATGCCAACTGCCCTGCATCCATGCGCGGTACCTCGGGGCGACCGGCCCAGGGCGAAGAGGTCTGGGGCGGTCGTCGCCAGACCTACAAGAACCCCGAGGCGAAGCTCTGGCTTGAACGGATGGCGGCAAAGGGCTGGACGGCGCCGACCTGGCCCAAGGCTTATGGCGGTGGTGGCCTTTCCGGCGACGAAGCAAAGATCCTGGAGCAGGAGATGCGTCGCATCGGAGCTGCAGCGCCGCTTCTGTCCTTTGGTCTGTGGATGCTGGGGCCGGTCCTGCTCGAATATGGTAATGAAGAGCAGAAGCGCACGCATCTGCCCAAGATCGTGCGCGGTGAGATCCGCTGGTGCCAGGGTTATTCGGAACCCGGAGCCGGGTCAGACCTGGCCGGGCTGCGTACGCGTTGCGAGGACCGTGGGGACCATTATCTGATCAACGGCCAGAAGATCTGGACATCTTATGCCGATCAGGCGGACTGGATTTTCTGTCTGGTGCGGACCGATACCACCAAGAAGCACGAGGGGATCTCGTTCATCCTGTTCGATATGGCAACGCCAGGCGTCGAGGCGCGGCCGATTCGGCTGATCAGCGGTTCCTCGCCGTTCTGCGAAACATTCTTTACCGATGTAAAAGTGCCAAAAGAAAACCTTGTCGGCCGGGTCAACGGCGGCTGGGAAATCACCAAGCGGCTCCTGCAGTATGAACGGCAGAATATTTCGGCCGGCGGGTTCGGCAGTGGCTTTGGCGGCGGTCTCGAACTTGAAGATGTGGCCAAGAAATATGTGGGTGAGGACGACGGGCGCATCGCCGACGGCGATCTGAGAGCGCGCATCGCCGAACATCGCATGCAGGCGCGCGCCTTTGCGTTGACTGTCCGCCGTCTTGCAGACGAGGCCAAGTCCGCCAATGGGCCAAGCCCTGCAGTCTCGATCATCAAATATGCGGCGGCAAAGCTCAATCAGGAGCGTTGCGAACTGCTCGTCGAGGCCATGGGATATCAAGGTCTTGGCTGGGAGGGTGAGGGTTTTGCCAGAACCGAAATTCAGGCCATGCGCGACATGCTGCGTTCGAAAGGCAATTCGATCGAAGGCGGAACCAGCGAGATCAACCTCAACGTCGTGGCCAAGCGCGTGCTTGGGCTTATGGATCATCAATAATAGGTGGCATCATGGCCGTGCTCAGTGAAGAACAGGTGATGCTGCATGAAGCAGCAAAAAATTGGTCGAGAGAGGTTGCACCGGTCTCGGCGTTTCGCGCTCTGCGCGACAGCGGCAATGCCGAGGATTTTGATCGTGCGCTCTGGCGGCAGATGTGCGAGATGGGCTGGGCCGGGATCCTGATTCCGGAAAATTATGGTGGCAGCGGTCTCGACTATCTGAGCATTGGGCTTGTGCTGGAAGAAACCGGACGCACGCTGACCGCCTCACCCCTGCTCTCCACTGCGCTCGTTGCCACTGCGGCCTTGTTGCAGGCGGGAAATGACCGCCAGAAGGCGGAATGGCTGCCAAAGTTCGCAGTGGGCGAGGCACTTGGCGCGCTTGCCGTCGACGAGGGCGCCCATCATGCGCCGCAGCGCGCCGCGCTGACAGCGCGAAAGAGCGGTTCCGGCTTCGTACTGAACGGAAGCAAAAGCTTTGTTGTCGACGGCGCAACTGCGGATCTGCTGATCGTCGCGGCCCGAACCTCATCGCAGGCCGGCGACACGCGTGGGGTGACGTTGTTTCTTGTGCCAGGCAATCATCCCGCGGTAGCCCGGACACGTCTGCGCATGGTGGATAGTCGCGCCGCAGCGCGCATTGAGCTCCGCGATCTGGAAGTCGGTGCGGACGCTGTGCTCGGACAGGTGGATGAAGGCTTTGGCGTCCTTGATGCTGTTCTGGATCGCGCCCGCGCCGGCCTGTCGGCAGAAATGCTGGGTCATGCAGCCCAGAGCTTTGAGGTTACGCTGGACTATCTGAAGACCCGGACGCAGTTCGGACAGCTGATTGGTTCGTTCCAGGCGCTGCAGCATCGCGCGGCCAAGATGTATACCGAACTGGAATTGACCCGTTCATGTGTTGAAGCGGCTCTGATCGCGATTGACCGTGGCAGCGACGAGGTGGCGGCACTGTGTTCGTTGGCCAAGGCCCGTGCCGGGGATCTTGTGCACGTTGTGTCCAATGAAATGGTGCAGATGCATGGCGGCATCGGCATGACCGACGCGCATGACGCCGGCCTCTACCTCAAGCGCGCACGGGTCAGTGAGGCCACCTATGGCAGCCCAGCCTTTCACCGTGATCGGTACGCCCGGCTGATGGGGTATTAGGGCCGGGCCGTCATCCGGCCCGGCCGAATACGAGGAGGTCTATCCCCAAAGGCTGGACCAATCCTCATCGATTTCCTGGACCAGAATCTGGATGTAGCAATAGCCCAGCTTGTACTGGAACAGGCGGCGCACGACCTTGCCCCGACACGGGATATTACGAAAATCGGTCTCGCCCGGCAGGTCGACATAGTCGCCGACATTCGGAATCAGCGCGAATTGTGACTCGTCGATCTCCACGTCCACCGGCCGTGCCATGGAGGTGTTGTCCACGGCCCTGGTGGCACCCTTTTTCAGATAGCGATAATCGATCCCGTACTTCATCGTATAGTCCCGTATGTGGAGGAAACCCGCGTGAACTTAAGGGCAAATGTTGCGTCCGTAAAGCCGCGCCCGGACTTCCCTCAGCCGTATTCGCAACGATCAATAGCCGTCCTAGCCCTGGACATGGATGCTCAGCGTATAGAGATCGGACGGGGTGATCACCAGGCCGAACAGTAGCCGTGCAGCAATGGCGAGGATCAACACCGCAAGAATGGTGCGCAATTCCTCGCCCTTGAGCCGTGAGCCCATGCTTGCCCCGAGCTGGGCCCCAATCACTCCGCCAACGACCAGAACCAGTGCGAGCACGACATCGACGGTGTGATCGACCATGGCATGGAGCATCGTTGCCATGCAGGCGACGATGAACATCTGAAACTGCGAGGTTCCGATCGCGAGATTTGTTCGCATCCGCAGCACGTACACTTTTGCGGGAATGAGAATAAAGGCACCGCCTGTACCCAGGATGACAGTGAGAATACCGACAAAAAAGCCCAACGTGATGACCGGAATGATGCTGATGTAGAGCCTGGAGCGATAGAAGCGTGCCTTGAAGGGCAGATTATGGATCCAGGTATGCTGGCCCCGGCTATGGACGGGCACGGGACTGCCTTTGCGGGCGGCCAGAACGGCTCTCAGGCTTTCATAAAGCATCATGCTGCCGATACTGCTCAGCAGCAGCAGATAGCTTGCCTTGATGGCAAAATCGATTTGCCCGGTCTGTTGCAGTTCCTTGAAGATGTAAACCCCTACAACGGTGCCACTGAGGCCGCCAACCAGCAGCCATAGCCCCATCTTGTAGTCGACAGACTTGCTGCCACCTTTGCTGATTGCCCCAACCAGAGACGCTGCTGCTACTGGGCTGGCCTGGCTCGCGACTGCCACCGCTGCGGGAATGCCATAAAAGATCAGCAGCGGTGTGGTAACGAATCCGCCGCTGACACCGAGCATTCCCGAAAGGAAGCCGACGGCCAGCCCAAGCCCGATCAAAAGCGCCCAGTTCACGGCGATCTGCGCAATGGGAAGGTAGATGTCCACGCGGGCGGCCCTTTGCACGTCTGCGCGAATCCTAAAGGGCCCGCCGCTGCGGACAACAAAAAAATGCCAGGCTTATGCCAGAGGCCCGACGGCGATTAGCCGTCCACAAAGCGCGGCGCACGCTTTTGCAGATTGGCCATCACCGCCTCGACCTGATTGGGCGATCCAATGAGGGCGACCTGCTCGGTCGTCTCGGCCTTGAATATCTCGTGGGCGTCTGCCTCCACGGCGAGGTTGAGCAGACGTTTGGCGGCGCGGATTGCGTCCGGATTTTTGCTGGCGATCTGGGCGGCAAAGGCCAGGGCCTCGGCACGCGGGTCGGCACAGACCCGGCTGGCAAGGCCGATCCTTACGGCCTCCTCTCCGTCCACCGTCCGACCGCTAAATGTCAGATCGCGGGCGATGTCATCACGTACGAGCCGGCGGAGCAGGGCCATTCCGGCCATGTCGGGCACCAGCCCCCATTTGATCTCCATGACCGAAAGCCGGGCATCAGCGCTAACGAAGCGCAGATCCGCTCCCAGTGCGACCTGCAGGCCGCCCCCAAAAGCTACTCCGTGGACCGCTGCGATGACCGGAACCGGGACTTCACGCCAGACATAACATGCCTGCTGCGCCCGGTTGGCGCCAGCTTGGGTCCGAGGCTGGTCAACGAGGCCCGTACCGCCCGCGCGCTCGCCACTGGCCATCTTGGCAAAATTGCCCATATCGAGTCCGGCGCAGAAGGCCCGGCCTTCGCCGGACAGTACCACGACGCGCACACCCTTCTCGTGCTTTAGCCGTTCGCCGGTCTCGATCAGGGCATCGAACATCGCCTGGTCGAGCGCATTCATTTTGTCGCTGCGCACCATGCGCACATCTGCGACGCCGTCCTTCAGCTCCATAACGACGCGATCGGTCATAGGTGCAGCTCCTCAATAGCCTTCACCCTGTAGTGTGGGATGGCGTCTTGAGAGGCGCAAGAGCCGCAGCATGCCTGTCGTTGCGGCAACTAAAAGCTGGACAGAAGAAGGCTGGTTTCGGAGTTGGCAATGCCCTTCACCTCCCGGATCCGGCGTAATGCCAGGTCAAAGGCCTCCAGGGAGTGCGTTTCTAATTCCAGGACGAGATCCCAGCGTCCATTGGTGGTGTGGACAGCGTGCACCTCTGGATGGCCGCGCAGCTCCTTGATGATGCGATCGGTCCGTTCGCCTGCCACTTCCACGAATGTGATCGCGCGGATCGGGGCCGCCTGAACATCAGGACGCAAGCGTATGGTAAAGCCCAGAATTGTTCCATCCGCCAGAAGCTTGTCGATGCGGTTCTGCACCGTACCCCGGGACACGCCCAGCGCGTCTGCTAAGGCGGAAACGGGCCGGCGCGCATTGTCCCGAAGCAGGGAGATCAGCTGATGATCCTTGTCATCCATGGGCGTAAACATGGCCTTGCGGATAGGGACACACGGAGGGGGAGTATTCTGGAGGGGATGGGGAACAAATTCCAGCGTCACGATCCCGTGAGCCGGCCGTGATCAAGCCTCTTTGCGGCCAAATTCATTTGCCAGGCGGAGAAGTGCTCCCGTAAGAATTGGGCTTAAGGGGCGTGTACTCCCAAAGCCCGATGCGTCGTGACAAGTCTTCGTGGACTTTCGTCTTGTCCCGCCGGGCGGGGGGGCGCTGCACCTGCCTTAGAGGGAGCTTCCATGAAACGGGCCTATCTTCTTACCGCGGCGATCCTCGTCGCGGGCACCGTCGCTTCGGCAACAGCAAGCACGGATACCGCGGCGCATGCGTCTGCAGCTAAATCCGCAGCGGTCGAGAACCACAACTTCTTCAAGCCAACGGAGAGCACGACCACCGGTTCGGTGACGGTCGAGGGGCATACGATCGATTATGTTGCTCACGCCGGTACGCTCGTCGTCCATCCGCAAGGCTATGATGACGCACCGCAGACCAAGGCCCAGGGCGAAAAGAATCCTGATGCCGAAGCCTCGATGTTTTACGTCGCCTACTTCAAGAAGGGGGAGAAGCCGGGGTCACGGCCTATCACGTTCTTCTATAACGGTGGTCCGGGGTCCTCGACCGTGTGGTTGCACATGGGAGCTTTTGGCCCCAAGCGTATCGTGACCGCTGACCATACGCATACTCCGGCGGCCCCCTATCAGATCGTCAACAACAACCACAGCCTGCTCGATGCCACTGATATGGTGTTCATTGACGCGCCGGGCACCGGCTATTCGCGCATTGCCGGAAAGAACAAGGAAAAGGAATTCTATGGCGTCGATCAGGACGGCCATGCATTCGCAAATTTCATCGAGGAGTTCCTGACCAAATATAATCGCTGGAACTCGCCCAAATATCTGTTCGGTGAAAGCTACGGAACGCCGCGCTCGGCCGTGTTGTCGTGGGATCTGGCCAAAAAGGACATCGATCTGAACGGTGTCATGCTTCTGTCCCAGATCCTGAACTTCGATCTGTCCGTGGATGGACCGCAGAACAATCCTGGCATCGACAAGCCCTACGAAATTGCACTGCCAACCTATGCCGCGACAGCATGGTACCACCATATGCTGCCGGGAAATCCCCAGCACCTCATGCCTGTGATCCAGGCTGCTGAGCGTTTTGCGATGGGAGACTACGCCTACGCCCTGGCACAAGGCTCGAGCCTGTCGCCCAAAGCGAAGCTTGATATCGCCAATCGCCTGCATCAGTTCACCGGACTTCCGGTGTCCTTCATCATGCGAGCGAATCTGCGCATCTCGGGTGGCGTGTTTGAAAAGCACCTCCTGCAAAACGAAGACACCACCACCGGCCGTCTCGACACCCGCTTTACCGGGCCGTCGATGGATCCGCTCAGCAAAAGCGCTGAATATGATCCGCAAAGTGCGGCAATCAGCTCGGCCTATGTCGCAGCCTTCAACTATTATGCGCACAATGTGCTGCATTACGGCGACGGCATGACCTACAAGCCGGAAATCAACGTGTTCAAATGGTGGTCATTCAAGCACAGGCAGCCGGATGAAGCGTTTTCGTTCCCGGGTGCGACCAACGTGATGCCGGATCTGGCCGCTACCATGAAGTACAATCCGGACATGAAGGTGTTCCTGGGTGGTGGTTACTTCGACCTGGCCACGCCGTTCTACGAAGGCTGGTACGAGATGCACCACCTGCCGATTCCGGCCAAGCTGCAGTCAAACATCCAGTATCACTACTATAAGTCAGGTCACATGGTTTACGTGCACGAACCTGCGGCCATAAAGCTGCATGATGATGCATCGGCCTTCATTCGCTCGACGGACAATATCGGGCAGTGATGACGGCCGTCACCGCGTAGCATTCGGCGCCGCACGAATTATGGCGTGCGGCGCCGCTCTTTTTACTCAAGGGGGTTGGTATGAAACGCTTTGCCTATGCTGCACTCGCAGCCCTTCTCATTCCGGGCGCAGGAATGCTTGCCGCGTCCGCTGCGGCGCCCGCGCTGCTCAAGCCGATGGACTACGTCTCATCCGGGCACGTCCGCATCAACGGCCATTCGATCGATTACAAGTCAGTCGTCGGAACGCTCATTGTGCATCCCAAAAGCTATGACGACGCGCCTCAGGAGAAGAAGAACGACAATCCGACGGCGGTCTCATCGATGTCCTACGTCGCCTACTTCAAGAAGGGCGCCAACCCGTCGCGTCGGCCAATCACCTTCCTTTACAATGGTGGTCCGGGCTCGGCGACCATATGGCTCCATATGGGTGCGTTTGGGCCCGTGCGCGTAGTCACCGCAGACCACACCCATACACCTGCTGCGCCCTATCAGCTGGTCAACAACGATGAGAGCCTCCTCGATGCATCCGATCTGGTATTCGTCGACGCGCCAGGAACGGGGTTTGGCCGGGTCGCGGGCAAGAACGCCAAGAAGGACTTTTATGGAACTGATGTCGACGCCTACGCCTTTTCGCGCTTCATCATCCAGTTTCTGAGCAAATATAACCGCTGGAATTCGCCGAAGTATCTGTTTGGCGAGAGTTACGGCACGCCGCGTTCGGCAGCTCTGATCAACATTCTGGAAAATGATGACGATATAGACTTCAACGGCGTGATACTTCTGTCTCAGATTCTGGATTATTCGGACAGTATCGACCTTACGAAAGGAAATCCGGGCAACGATCGGCCGTTCGAGCTGGCATTGCCAAGCTATGCCGCGGTCGCCTGGTATCATCACAAACTGCCGGGCGCGCCGGTTGCGGAAAAGGATCTTCCGGCCTTTCTTAATCGCGTTGCCCATTATGCGATGACGACCTATGCCATCGCCCTTAACCGCGGCACCAGCCTCGACCCGCAGACCAAGCTTGAGGTAGCCAAGCAGCTGCACATGTATACGGGTTTGCCCGTATCGTATCTGTTGCGTGCAAATCTTCGGGTGAATGGCGGTCAGTTCCGTCAGGAACTTCAGATCGACAACGATCTGACGACGGGTCGGCTCGATGCCCGTTTCTCCGGCCCCGCCATGGATCCTTTGAGCGAATTTGCCGAGTATGACCCTCAGAGCGCTGCCATCAGTTCGGCCTATGTCGCCGCGTTCAACAGCTATGTCCGCCAGAAGCTGGGTTATACAGGAACCGTCGCCTACAAGCCCGACGCCGGGAATATTCGGCACTGGAACTTCCTGCATCAGCCGCCGGGCATGCCGTTCAAGAAGACACAGGCACTGAACGTGATGCCGGACCTGGCCGATGCCATGAAGGCCAATCCCAACCTGCATGTGATGGTCAATGGTGGCTATTTTGACCTGGCTACCGTGTACTACCAGGGCTGGTACGAAATGCACCACCTGTCCATTCCGCAGTCTCTGACCAAGAACATCGAATACCATTACTACATGTCGGGTCATATGGTGTACGTCCACGTGCCATCGCTCGTGCATCTGCATGACAATGTGGTCGCGTTCATTCGTGCCACAGACAACGTGAAGTAAACGGATCGCCCCCGCGGCAATGGCGCCGCTTGCGCTGCGGGGGCCCCGTTCCTACATTGCGTCCATGATTGAGGAACGCTTTCCCGCAAAATCAGGGCGCGACGTCCGTCTGGCAATGCGCCGGGGTCTCAAAGGCCGGTGCCCGGCCTGTGGCCAGGGGCGGCTTTTCCGCAGCTATCTCAAACCGGTCGACGTTTGTGCATCCTGCGGCGAGGATCTCTCGCACATCCGCGCCGATGACGGCCCCGCATGGCTGACCGTACTTATCGTGGGCCATATCGTCGTGGCTCTCGTTCTGGGCATCGACGGCTGGGCCGGATGGCCATTGTGGCAGTCGATGGTCTTCTATCCGACGCTCGGCCTGGCCATGTGCCTGGCTCTACTTCCCGTCACTAAAGGCCTCTTTATCGGTGCCATCTGGGCTGGAGAAGCCGCGCACGCTTGACAGCGACGCGAGGCAATGGACGACTCGTCCCGGACACATAAAGGGCGGGTTCGCATGAATGGTGCTCAGGCGCTGGTAGCAACGCTTGCCGAGTCGGGCGTTGGGGTCTGTTTTGCCAATCCCGGCACCTCCGAAATGCACGTCGTGGCGGCTCTGGACGGAGAGCCCCGCATCCGCCCAGTTCTGGCGCTGTTCGAAGGTGTGGTTACCGGAGCTGCGGATGGTTACGGGCGCATGGCCGACAAGCCTGCGGCGACGTTGCTTCATCTTGGGCCGGGTCTGGGAAACGGCTGGGCCAACCTACACAATGCCCGCAGGGCGGGTTCACCCATCGTCAACCTGGTGGGCGATCATGCAACCTACCACGCACAATACGACGCACCTCTTGCCTCTGATGTGAACGGACTGGCCCGCACCGTGTCGGCCTGGGTACAGGCGAGCGTCAGTTCCCACACCGTCGCCGCCGATGCTGCGCGCGCAGTGCAGGCAGCACTTTACCCGCCAGGGCAGATTGCAACACTGGTCCTGCCGGCGGACACCGCTTGGAACGCAGCCCTGGCTTCGGCACCAGCCTTGCCCCGGATTGAGCCGGCCGTGGCCGCTGATACCGCCATCGGGGCCAGCGTCGAGGCCCTGCGCACGGGCAAACGCACCGCAATCCTGATGCGCGGTACAGCCTGCCGGCAGGAGGGCCTTGACGCTGCCGGACGCATCGCAGCCGCTACCGGCGCCCGCCTTATGGTGGATACGTTCGTACCGCGGCTGCAGCGCGGCGCAGGTCGTGTGGCCGTCGAACGTATCCCTTACTTTGCCGAGCAGATTGTCGAGTTTCTGGCCGACCTGGAGCAACTGATACTCGTGGGCGCCAAGCCTCCGGTCGCGTTTTTC
>JAGWRJ010000858.1 GCA_028869725.1 Alphaproteobacteria bacterium
AAACGCAACCAAGTTAAGGTTTACCGCGAGCAGAATGAGTTCGATCGACATCAGAATCACGATGACATTCTTGCGGTTAAGAAAAATTCCAACCACCCCAAGGACCAGTAAAATCGCCGATACACCGAGATAAGGGCCGAGCCCCACGGGCAGAGTATGTAACATCCTAGTGGGCCCCATGGTGTGCCCGCTCGTTGCCAGCAGGATCGGTGTTGGCAGACTCGGGATCCGTTCGCAGGAACTCAGACGCACCGGCGCCAATCGCAACGTCCATCAACACCAGCGTGGCGGCCGGATCGCGGGACAATTGTTTGGCAATCGACTGTCTCCGAGTAGTAGCGCTCTCGCGATGGGTCAGTACGATGGCGCCAATCATCGCTACCAGCAACACGAGTCCCGCCGCCTGAAAAAGCAGGACATAGTGCGTGTACAGCAGCGTCCCGAGTTGTTCCGTGTTGGTCATGGTCACCACAATCGGCGTCGCGCGCAGCCTCGACGCCGCCGCTGAAACCCGCCAACCGCTCAGCACCACCCCCAACTCAATCAGCAGCAGAACCCCCACCGCAGCACCCACCGGGGCATAGCGCTGGAAGCCCTCGCGCAGCCGCGTAAAGTCGATATCAAGCATCATCACGACAAAGAGAAAAAGTACCGCGACAGCGCCGACATAAACGATGACCAGGATCAGCGCGAGAAACTCCGCACCGGCCAGCAGGAACAGGCCAGCCGCGTTGAAGAAGGCGAGAATGAGAAACAACACCGCGTGAACGGGGTTTCGGGCGGAGACGACCATGGCCGCCGAGGCAACGAGGATCGTTGCCAGAACCCAAAACGCTATCGCCGGAAGCGCAGCGGCAATCGCCGCAAAAAAGGCCATTTCTGTCCTGTCCTCAGCGGTATGGCGCGTCGAGTTCGAGCCGGCGGGCGATCTCAGCCTCCCATCGGTCACCGTTCGCCAGCAGCTTCGCCTTGTCGTAAAGCAACTCCTCGCGGGTCTCGGTCGCAAACTCGAAATTCGGCCCTTCGACGATGGCATCCACCGGACAGGCCTCCTCGCAAAGGCCACAATAGATGCACTTTGTCATATCGATATCGTAACGCGTTGTGCGCCGCGAGTTATCGTCCCGAGGCTCAGCCTCAATCGTGATCGCCTGAGCCGGGCAAACTGCCTCGCACAGTTTGCATGCGATGCAACGCTCTTCGCCGTTAGGATAGCGTCGCAGAGCGTGCTCGCCCTTGAACCGAGGAGAAATCGGTCCCTTTTCGTACGGGTAGTTGATCGTCACCTTGGGCCGAAAAAAATAGCGCAACGTAAGCGCCATTCCGGAGATCAACTCCTCCAGCATCAAACTGCGCGCGGTTCGGTCCAAAAACGCCATGCCTAAACTACCCGCTTCAAGAGACCGGCAGCCAGCCGGCCAATTCCAACACGCCCGCCGTCAGCACCAGCCAAAATAGCGACAGCGGCAGAAACACTTTCCAACCCAGGCGCATCAACTGATCGTACCGATACCGCGGGAAGGTCGCCCGCACCCAAAGAAAGGTGAATAGGCAGAGGCACATCTTCGCAATGAACCAGATCGGGCCCGGGACCCACGTGAACGGCGCCATCCCGAACGGCGCCAGCCAGCCACCGAGAAACAGACTCGTCGTGAGGGCGGCCATCAGAATCATGTTGGCGTATTCGCCCAGGAAAAAGAGCGCGAAACTCATCGACGAGTATTCAACGAAAAAGCCGGCGACGATTTCACTCTCTCCCTCGGGAAGGTCGAACGGTGCTCGGTTCGTCTCAGCGAGGGTCGAGATGAAAAATACAATGAACATCGGAAACAGCGGAAAACAAAACCACCATTGCCGTTGCGCCTCCACCACCGCAGTAAGGTTGAGGGAGCCGACGCAAAGTAGGACCGTCACGATGACGAAGCCCATCGACACTTCGTATGAAACCATTTGCGCGGCTGAACGGAGCGCCCCGAGGAATGCGTACTTCGAATTGCTGGCCCAGCCCGCAATGATCACTCCGTATACGCCGAGCGACGAGATCGCAAACAGATAGAGGACGCCGACATTTATATTGGCACTCGCCCAGCCGGCGCTGACGGGGATCACCGCCCACGCGATCATGGCAAGCGCAAAGGTAAGCATCGGCGCAAACAGGAACAGACCGCGATTGGCGCCAGCAGGAAGGATCGTCTCCTTCGTAATCATCTTGAGGGCGTCGGCGAAGGGTTGGAACAACCCGAATGGCCCGACCACGTTCGGCCCCTTGCGGAGCTGCATCGCTGCCAGAACCTTGCGCTCAGCGTAAGTGAGATAAGCAACGCCGATCAGCAACGGCACCAGCAACACCAGAGCCTTGATCACGGTCCAGACAAATACCCCGAGTGGGGAGGTGAAAAAGCTATGCATGCTCATTCCGCGGCCATCGCCCGTCCGCCATGCGCCTCGGTACACGCGGCCATCGTGGCGCTTGCCCGGCTGATCGGATCGGTGGCGTAATAGTTAGCTATAGCGACGCCAAATGGGGTATCGCCCAACGTACCACATGCCGCGGGCCCAGCGGTGTCGGCGCAGCCGAAGCGAGGCAGGATGTCGAGATTGCGGAGCGCCGGGTGCTTTGTCTCGATCGCGGTCCGGAGCGCAGCCAGAGAATTATAAGGCAAAGTTATGCCGAAAATCTCAGCGGCGGCACGCAGGATGGTCCAATCTTCGCGCGCCTGTCCAGGCGGGTCGCCCGCGCGCTGCCCCCGCTGGACACGCCCTTCGGTGTTCACCCAGGTTCCGCCCTTCTCAGTGTAAGCGCACCCAGGCAAGATCACATCCGCCCGGGCCGCGCCGCGATCACCGTGATGGCCTTGGTAGATCACGAAGGTGGAAGGCGGAAGCTTCGTCAGGTCGGTCTCGTCCGCCGCAAGGAGCCACAGGACCTCAACACCACCCGCGACCATGGCCGCGACGTCCTTGCCCCCCATGCCCGGCAGAAACCCGACGTCGAGCCCGCCCACCCGCCCGGCGGCGGCATGGAGGACGTTGAAGCCGTGCCACTCCGGTGTCAGCATCCCGGTCGACGCAGCGATTTTCCATGCCGTTGCGAGAACCGCCGCCCCATCCGCTCGTGCCAGCGCCGCCTGGCCCAGGATCAACATCGGCTTCATTGCCGCCCTCAGCACGGCAGAGAAAGGATGCCCACCAGAAGCGATTACCTCGAGCGTCGCCGGCCGGTTCTCCAACATTTCGATCGAGTACGTCAGATCGACCGCTTCGCCGACAAGAGCTACTGGCATCTTCGCCTGCAGCCAGCGTTTGCGAAGCCTCGCGTTGATAAGCGGTGCTTCGACACGGGGGTTGGTGCCGATTAGAAGCACCGCATCCGTTTCCTCGATACCGGCGATCGTGGTGTTGAAGGTATAGAAATCGCGTCGGCTGGCGTCCAACGCCGCCCCGTCCTGGCGGCAGTCGAGATTGCGTGAGCCCAGCGCGGCCATCATGTCGCGCAAAACCACCAAGCTTTCGACCTCACACAGATCGCCCGCTATGGCCCCGATCTTCGCCCCATCAAGGCCAGAAAGCCGTTTCGCAATCGCCGCGAATGCTTCGCTCCAGGACACCTTCACAAGCTTGCCGCCCTGGCGAACCCAAGGATGATCCAGCCGACGCCGACGGAGACCGTCAAGAGCAAAGCGCGACTTATCGGCCAGCCACTCTTCGTTCACATCCTCGTTGAGCCGCGGAAGAATGCGCAGCACTTCCGGCCCGCGCGTATCCACGCGGATCGCGGCACCAACAGCATCCATCACATCGACAGAGTCGGTCTTCGTCAGTTCCCAGGGCCGTGCAACGAATGCATACGGTTTCGAAGTCAAGGCGCCCACCGGGCAAATATCGATCAGATTGCCGGAAAGCTCCGAGGAGAGCGCCTTCTCAACATAGGTACCGACCTCCATATTCTCGC
>JAGWRJ010000859.1 GCA_028869725.1 Alphaproteobacteria bacterium
CCGGAACCATTCATGGATCGGAATGTCGAGGCCAGTCTTTGGACGACTCAGGACGGAGCGAGGAAGCCTTTTCTCCATCAAGTGACGCAGCACCAGTTTTGTTTGCCCGCCACCGATCTTGAATCGCTCCGGGAGCCGCGCGGCAAAATCCACGATCCTGTCGTCAAGGAACGGAGGACGCGCCTCGATGGCGTGCGCCATGCTCATGCGATCCACCTTGTAGAGCAGCGCATCCGGCAGGGAATAGTGCTGGTCGAAGGCGAGATACCTTTCCATCCCTCCCCCGGGCCGCATCTGGCGCAGCAGTTCGGACATCGGGCCTGCATCCGCATAACGAAAGAGGCGATTCTTTTCTTCTTCGCTGAAGGTTCCGTTCCAGAAGACATGCGCCGCCTCCGCAGGCATGAGCGATCCTTGCAAAAATCGCTTCAGCTTGTAGTCGAATCCGATCTTCTCATTGGAGGCTCGCATCTTTTCCGCGTAACGCAGAGCGGCCTTCAACAGGAATCGCGGCACGCGTGCGGAAGCACGGCGATAGCAATCCGCCTCATAGGTAAGATATCCGCCAAAGAGCTCATCCGCTCCTTCTCCGCTAAGGGCAACGGTTGCCTCCGGGCGCGTCATCTTGGCCAGGTACCACACCGGCACCGCGCCGGCGTCGGCGCCGGGCTCGTCCGAGTAATAGGCCATGTCGCGGATCACATCGGCAAGATCTGCGACCTCGCAAAGATCCATTTCTGTGTGGCGCGTGCCATAGTGCGCGCTGATTGCCCGTATGTAGGGCGTTTCATCGAACGATTTGCCGCGAAAGGTGATGGAGAAGGTGCGCAAAGGCGACGAACTCAACTCGGCGGCATAGTGCGTGATAGTTGAGGAATCAAGTCCACCGCTTAACCAAATCCCCATGGGGACATCGGACGGGATCTGCTCCACAATGGAGTCGTGCAGACGCGCGTCCAACTCGTCGGTCGCTTCTTCCAGGCTGCGCGGCACTTCGCCGCGGCGGGCTGGCGCGAGGTAAGAGTGGATCGCGATCTTTCCTCGCTGCCACTCCAGCATGTGTCCGGGCAAGAGCTTCGTGATCCCTTCGATCAGGGTGAAGGGGCTGGGCACATAATTCAGGCTCAGGAAGTAATTGAGCCCCGTCAGATCGATCCTGCGCGGCACCTCGGGGTGAGCCAGAATGCACTTCATCTCCGAGCCGAAGAATACCTCGCCATCTTGCAGGCGGTAATAAAGCGGCTTGATTCCCATCCGGTCACGAGCCAATATCAGCCGCTGCTCGGGTTCAATCCACACCGCGGCGGCAAACATACCGCGCAGCCGGCGGAAGCAGGCCTCCCCCCATTCGAGGTATGCATTCAGGACCACCTCTGTGTCGCACCGGGTCTGAAAGCGCCTTCCCAGACTCTCCAACTCTGTGCGCAGGGCATGGTGATTGTACACCTCGCCGTTAAAGACGAGGGTGCAGCAGCCATCCGGGCTGTGCAGCGGCTGGTCGCCGCCGTCCAGGTCCACTACGCGCAGCCGTGTCGCCCCCAAACAGACGTGCGGAGTGACAAAGCCAGCTTGTGAATCGGGTCCACGATGCACCAGCTCATGGAGGCCGGAGCGCAGAACGTCGGGAGGCAAGCGGCGATAGTATTGCGTGTAACCGGTGATTCCGCACATCAGAACGGCCTCCAAGCTGCTTTGCGAACAAAAACCTTCCTGTCACGGGAGCGGCTCTCCTCTCTAGTCTTACACATGTAAGACTAGAGAGACTGAATAATCGAACTTCACGCGGGACCGTATCCCCCAAAATTCGGCAGTCCTCAAGGATTATCTGCTTAAAATATTAAGACTGAGCGTCCCGGTGAATGGTTAGCTGCTTTTGTGGTCCGACCGTCGTTTTCGTAGGGATGGACCCGCGACAGTCGCACACAGGCAATTCGCATGAGAGTGCGGACAAGATAGAGCACATCGCTTCCCACTACAGCGGAGATGCGGCTTTTGCAGGTCCTGTGGGATCGTGGTGAAGGCACAGTGGACAGATGTCGTCAATGCTCACCCTTCGAGAAAAAAGACACAACTACAAGACAACACAAACGTTGCGCCGCATCATGGAGCAGAAGGGATTTGTCAGGCATGAGGTCAATGGTCGCGTCTCTCTCTTCCGCCAGCTAGTTTCTCGTAGGACTGTCGACCGCAATTTTGTTCGGGCGTTGCTTGCACAGAATTTCGGAGGGTCTGC
>JAGWRJ010000074.1 GCA_028869725.1 Alphaproteobacteria bacterium
GTGCGCTGCTTGATGCCGCCCGTGCCAATGGGATCGATCTCGCCATCATCGACACCCGACCGTCGGCCGAAGCTGACGCGGTCCAGGTAGCGGCCCTGTCCGACTACCTCCTCATCCCTACCCGCCCCGCAATTATGGATCTTCGCGCAATCCTCAGCACGCTGGACATCGTGAAGGGAGGCCGTCATCGGGCGAGCATCGTCCTAAACGCATGTCTGGCGCCGCGAGGAGTAGGGGAGGCGTCCTCCACCAGCGAGGCGCGGCTAGCACTGAAGGCGTTCGGCGTGCCGGTGGCGCCGGTGTCGATCGGGCAGCGGGCAGGGCTGTCCCACGCCCTGCTTGGAGGCCTGGGCATCACCGAGGCGGACCCCAGCAGCAAGGCGACCAAGGAAATCCGTGCGCTCTGGCGCTACGTCGAGAAGGAGTTGAGCAAGTGAAAAAGCCATCGTTCTCCGCCGCCCTGGCTCAAGATCGCGCTCCGCCCGTGGAGGAGCCACTTCCTGCGAAGGACGACAAGCCCAAGGATGAGCGGATCAACACTACGCTGCGGATCAGCCCTGAAGGCCTAGAGGCGCTCAAGAACGTTGCTGCGGCCAAGCGCATCCGGGTCAACGATCTGCTGCTTGAGGGCGCGGAGCACGTCCTTGCTCTTAATGGACGGAAGATGCAGTTGCGTAAAACTACAACGACGTAATGGCGTAGTGATAGCTTTCTCATATGGGCACCCCCACCTATCACCTCTTCGTTGACGACAGCGGCTCCCGTTTCATCGATCATCCCTCGACCCCGAGGCATGACGGTCTTGACCATTTTGCGATGGGTGGCCTCCTCATCAAAGCGGAAGACGTGGACGGGGCATCCGAGGGGCTTAAAGTGCTTCGGGCTAAGCATGCGATTACCGCGCCATTCCACTCGACCAAAATACGAGGCCGGAAAAAGGAGTGGGCCTGGCTCGGCGTCGATGTGGATCGAGCCAATAGCCTCCTGACGGACCTGGGCGACTTCCTCTGCTCGATTCCTGGTTTTGCGACGGCCTGCGTGGTGCATCGGCCGGGCTATGAGACCCGTTACTCCACCTATGCCGCACACGAGCGTTGGCAGCTCTGCAAAAGCGCCTACGCCATCCTAGTGGAGCGCGCCGCCAAGATTGCCGTCCGTGATGGTAGAAAGCTGGCAGTTTATGTCGAGCAGACCGGACCTAAAGAGGATAGAGACATCCGCGGATATCACCGACACCTCCGCGGGGAGGGGATGATCTTCAATCCCGAGACTTCTGGTAAGTATGCGCCCCTCGAAGCCGCCTCTTTTGCGGCGTCATTACTGGAGAACCCAAACTTCTTCGATAAATCATCGCTGATGGGGCAGGTTGCGGACCTACTGCTATATCCGCTGGTCAAGGGGCGCTACGACCCCTCCTACAGGCCGTTCTGCGATTTGAAAGCGGCGGGCCGCATAATCGATTCCACGCTGGTGCCTGAAGAGGAGAACCTCGGCGTGAAATATTATTGCTTTGACGAGTTGTAGATAGACAAAAGGCCCGGATTGCTCCGAGCCCTACTGCCCCGCCGTCATACGACGACGCCCGGCCTCAATTGGCCCTGCTGCTATATACTCTCAACAGGGAGCGAGTTTCAACCCGTGATGGCAGTCACGGCCGATTTCCCTTGGCGCTCAAATTATTTCCACATGCGTTGAGCGATATCCTGCTCTTCGGCGCCGACGGCATCGGCATAGATGGCGGTGGTGGAGAGCTGGGCATGGCCAAGCCATTTCTGAACGAGGTTGAGGGGGATGCCGGCAGAGACGGCCGTCACACCAAAGCCATGACGGAGCCCCTTAGGCGAGGCCTTTACGCCTGAGAGCTTGGCAGCTTCCATGACGGCGTGGACCTGGCGCCAGGCGGTCATGCGGCTCCAGGGCCAGAGACGAACATCCTGGCCTTTGCCGCGCTTGCCCTGCACCTCACGAATGCCATGCACCAGGTCAAGCGCCTCAAGGAGGGCAGGGGGGACGGGGACGGCGCGATAGATGCCGGGGCGGCGCTTTTTGAGGCTCTCGAAGATGAGGACGCTGGCAGCGAGATCGACGCGATCGGCGGTGAGGGCCAGGGCCTCCGAGAGGCGGCAGCCGGCATAGGCCAGGGTCATGCAGAAGGTCCGGGCGTCGCGATCACCGCGCTCAGCGGTTTTCAGGAAGAGGTCGCGCTCGCTGGCAGTGAGGTATTTGCGGGCGCCATCCCGGGTATGGAGCTGCATGCCGGCCGGCGCGGTCTGCGAGGCTGGGGCCTTCGTGGACGGAATGCGGGAGCCAGGGCACGTGGCGTACGGGCGGGCAGGCTCCATCGCCCGCGTACGATGGGTTCCCGGTGCGGTGCCGAGTTCCGCTGCTTTCTTTCCGGCAGGCTTCGCGGCGGCGATCGGCTTGCGGGTCATGACTGACGATCCTGGTAGCCGCGGCGACGCTTGGCGCGGAGAATGTCCGCGAGCGCGTTGCAAGCGGCGCCGGGATCGGGGTGTGGATCAAGCCGGCGGCGGCCCTCGGTGCCGACGCGGCCCCATTGGCGCATGAGGAGGGCGCGGCCGAAGAGGTCGGGCCAGACTTCCATCCGATAGAAGCGCCGCATATTTCGCTCAGGCTGGATGCGGATGAGGGAGGCTTCCTCCGCGAAGAGCGGCAGCTGGATGGGGTAGGGCAGGGTGGTTTGGCGTCGTTTGGGTTTGATCACCCGAGAAGTGTAACGCTTTTGCTCCGCCGGTACCACAAAAATCTTCGTTCCAGGGTCGACTTCAGGGGGATTAGCGGCCTAGGTGTTACACTATTACCCATAGTGTAACACCCGCGCCGCTGATAATGAAGACCTGTCACCGAACGACGAGGTGTCGCGTTCTGGCAAACGGACATTTGACAGAGTCATACACCCCACGAGCACCGGCCACGCAATGGCTCATTGCCACTGCGGGTCATGGCCGCTCGAGTCGATAAGCTCCACGGTATTAGCCAACAGTATGGCACCGTCCCAGTTTGGTTCGGCGTCAACTGTTGGCCGATACTGGACTTGCGCCCCGGGCAGCGCCGCACTCAACTTGCGTAACTCACTGCCGGTAACGGCAGCCTCGTATGTGATGGTGGTCAACCACGCGACCTGCCCAATCTGCTCCGTTGAGATCGAACCCAGCCACAGGGGCACTTGCTCAGATCCTGTCGTA
>JAGWRJ010000860.1 GCA_028869725.1 Alphaproteobacteria bacterium
CAAGCGTTTCTCGAACGCTCTTCGCAGTCACGCCCGCTCAAAGATGGTACAGTGCGCACCGCATGATTGCGTCCCGTTCGGCCCGCCGCCACGCGTTTAAGGACTACTTCGAGCGCAAAGCGCTGACCATGCTTCTGCTCGGCTTTTCGTCGGGCCTGCCATTCATGCTGGTCGGCAATACGTTCGGCTATTGGTTGCGCGATCGTGGCATCAGTCTTTCGGACATAGGCTTTCTCTCCTGGGTCGGGATTGCCTATTCAATGAAATTCCTGTGGGCACCGGTAATCGACCGTACCGCACCGCCGGTGCTGGGCAGGCTGGGGCGGCGCCGCAGCTGGATGTTGCTGGCGCAGATCTTCGTGGGAGGCGGTCTTACGGCAATGGCGCTGGTCGGCGTGGTGCACGGCCTGCTTCTGCTGGGCATCCTCGCACTTGTCGTCGCTTTTGCCTCTGCAACCCAGGATATCGTAATCGACGCCTGGCGCATCGAATCGGCGCGCGATGCTGACGAACTGGGCCTGCTGACATCGGCCTATACGCTGGGCTATCGCGCCGCGCTGCTGATGAGCGAAGCAGTGATTCTCATCATTGCCACGGCGATCGGCTGGAACGGTGCCTATCTGCTTTACGGGGCCCTCATGACCTGCGGCATCGGTGCCTGCCTGTGGGCGCTTGAGCCTGCCCGCGCCGATCAGGTGATGCACGCCAAGGAAATCGAGGCGCCTCTGACCACGCTGCGCGGGCTCTATGACGCCATTGCCGGTCCTTTCATCGCGTTTTTCAGGGCTCACGGCCCCATGGCGCTTTTGATGCTGACGGCCATCAGCCTCTTTCAGGTACCCAACTTCGTCATGGGCCCCATGGCCAATCCCCTCTACCACGACGTCGGCCTCAGCAAGGATATGGTCGGCCTCGTGCGCGGCAGCTTCGGTCTTGTCGCGGTGTTCTTGGGGGTCGCCGCTGGCGGCTACCTGTCGCTGCGGCTCGGATACATGCGGGCGCTTCTGCTTGGCGGCAGCGCCCAGATTCTTGGCACAGCGGCCTACGCACTTCTGCCGTACTGGCACAGTCCTGCGATCTTCGCAGGCGTCATGATGGCGGACAATTTCGGGATTGCAGTGGCCGGGATTGCACTCGTCACCTACATGTCGAGCCTCACCAGTCTCGGCTATACGGCAACACAATATGCTCTTTTGACCTCGACCTATGCCTGGGCCGGCAAGATCCTGAAAGGCTTTTCGGGGAGCGCCGTCGATGCATTGTCCGCCGACCATGGGTTGATGGCGGCCTATGCGCTGTTCTTTCTGGGCGCCGGCGCGATGGGCATTCCTGCCTTGCTGCTGTTCTGGATGCTGGATCGCCGTCAGCGGCGGCTTTCGCAGCCTTTGCCCGCAGCGGTGTGATAATTTGTGGCATAAAATTCATGATCTCCTATATCTCGTCGAGAGCCGCCGCGGGTTTTGGCGCTGCGCCTTATTTGCAGCCCTGGATCGGACCGGCTAAGATTGCTCCGTTCTTCGCGACTTGGGCCCCCGGGTCCTCCCGCGGGTGCAGGCGGGGCGCCCACCCGATAACCGGATCAGCGCGTCAGGAAACAGAGCTTGGTCAGTCTTAATGAGCCGATCGCCCGGGATGGCGGCCTGATTCAATGGCCGGTGCTGGCCATTTCAGGTTCGCTCGAAGTGCGTCTGGCAGAGACCGAAAGCGAAGTCGAAGCCGCCCAGGCGCTGCGCTACCGCGTCTTTTACGAAGAGATGAACGCATTGGCCTGTGCCAAGATGCAGGCGACGCGACGCGATTTCGATCGCTTCGACGGCTTCTGTGACCATCTTCTTGTCGTCGACCGCGCCGTCCACGACGAAGATGGCCAGCCCCGTGTGGTAGGCACCTACCGGCTGATGCGAGGCGAGCAGGCCGTGCGCGCAGGTGGTTTCTATACCGCCGGAGAATATGACATCGCGCCGATGTTGGCGGCACTTCGTGATGGGACACGGGCCCTCGAGCTGGGGCGCTCCTGCATCCTGAAGAGCTACCGTGCGCGGCCCGGTACCATGCAACTGCTGTGGCGCGGAGTGATGGCCTATGTCACCCGCTTTTCCTGTGACCTCATGTTCGGATGCGCCTCGCTGCAAGGCACCAATCCCGATCAGCTGGCCCTGCCGCTCTCCTATCTGCATCATTTTCATGCCATGCCGGCGGCGCTGCGCGTGCGCGCTCTGCCAGGACTTTATGTCGACATGAACCGGATGGCCCGGGAGAACATTGTGGAACGCGACGCGCTTCGTGCGCTGCCCCCCCTGATCAAGGGCTATGTCCGCGCCGGCTGCATGATCGGCGATGGTGCCGTGATCGACCGACAGTTCGGAACCACGGACGTTCTCATCTACTTTCCCATTTCCTGCATGGATCCGCGTTACCGCAGTCGCTTCGCGAAGACCGATTGAGCGAAGACAGCGACCTGCACCTGTTTTGGCAGCGTCGGCACCATACACCCTTCAGCGTGTAACCGCGCGAAGGCGTACGTCTATCGCATCCCAGATCATGGCCGCGCAGTCGGCGCCACCGAAGCGGCGAATTTCCTGGATGCCAGTCGGCGAGGTGACATTGATCTCGGTGAGGTAGGGGCCGATAACATCGATGCCGGTGAAGATGAGGCCACGGCGTTTAAGTTCCGGCGCCAGAGCTGCGCAGATCTCACGTTCGCGGGCGGTCAGGCTGGTGGCTTCTGCCCGCCCGCCAACGTGCATGTTCGAACGGGCCTCGCCTTTGGCCGGTACACGATTGATGGCGCCACCCACTTCCCCATCGACGAGAATGATGCGCTTGTCGCCCAGGCGCACTTCCGGCACATAGCGCTGCACGATGACAGGCTCGCGATAGAAAGTCGTGAACATCTCCAGCAGGGCGCCGATATTCTCGTCACTTTCTGTGATGTGGAACACGCCGGCACCACCATTTCCGTAGAGCGGCTTCAGGATGATGTCCCCGTGCTGGGCGCGGAAGCGGTCGATTTCGGCGCGGTCGGAACTGATCAGCGTTGGAGGCATGAACTCCTTGAACTGGGTCACGAAGAGCTTTTCGGGTGCATTGCGCACGTGAAACGGATCATTGACCACCAGGGTGTTGGGCATCAGCCGTTCCAGGATGTGCGTAGCTGTGATGTAGGCCATATCAAATGGCGGATCCTGACGCATCAGAACGACATCGGTTCTGGACAGATCCTCAAGCTGCGGCAGGCCCAGTCGGTAATGGTCGCCGGGCACTGCCCGGACTTCAAGCGGACGGACATTTGCCACCACCATGCCATCGCGCAGCGACAGATCGCGGGGCCCGTAATACAGCAGCTCGGCGCCGCGCTGCTGGGCTTCAAGCGCCAGGGCAAAGGTCGAATCACCAGAGATATCGATCGCCTCGATGGGATCCATCTGGATGGCAACACGCAACGACATCGTCAACTCCACCGTCTCAATTGAGGCGCCGTTTAAGGACTGCCAGTGCCAGAGCTGCTTCATTGTGCAGCACGGCGCCCGGCTGGGCATGGCGCAGAACCGTCTCATACGCTTTTTTTGCGGCTCCAAGCGAGCCCTTGGCTTCGTTCAGATGCGCGATATCGAGCCATAGTTCGGGACGCCAAGGTGCAATGAGCGCCATGCGTTCGGCGATCGACAGGGCCCGGCTGCGGTCCGCACGCTTGAGCGCGGTGAGTTTCAGATTGTTCAGCAGCCGCAGCAGGACATCGACATCACCAACCGGCTGTCCTGCCCGGCTGTCGGCGACCGCCGTGCCTGCGATCCCCGGCGGCCCGCTCAACCGTTCGACCACGCTGCCGCCATTGAAGGGATCAATGACGACCGGCTGTCCCTTGAGGGTGATACGCATCAGAAAATGTCCGGGCGCATTGAGCCCGTCGGCACCCAGACCGGCCGCCCGCGCCGCATGCATATAAAGAATACCGAGCGTGACAGGCAGACCGCGACGGCGCTCGATTACGCTCATCAGGTCGGCATTGTCCGGCGCGTCATAGGTCATGCGGTCTCCCTCATAGCCAAAGCTGACGCTCATCAGCCTGGCCAGGGCCCGCGCCGCATCTTCGACCTCGTAGAGAAGCTTCAGTTCATGCCGCGCTGCCGCCGCGATCTCCGCAAGATGGGTAGCATAGGGCAATGGAGAGCGATCGGGATGGTCGAGCGCCGCCAGCATCAGGGCCGCCATGGCGATGTCGCACGGCGCATTGCCGCGTTCGCCGAGCTGACGCAGATAGACGAGCGGATCCTGTGTGCTGGTCTGCATGAGGCGCAGCTTGCCTGAGCCTGCGCGCCTTCGCCACCGTTCTTACCCGCGAGGGGTCATTACGGGCGGCGCCTCGACGCGGCTGCATCCTGTTCAGCGCACCTCCCCGGAGGGCTGCTGCTTGAGGACGAGCGCACGGGCGTAGGTCTCCTGGCGCGGCAATGACAGGGCCTCGGCGACCAGATCTACCGCGGCGCGCACCGGCATGAAGGCCAGCGCCTGGCGCAGCAGGCGATCAGCGCGCGTCCAGTCTGGCTCTTCGGCACCCGGAGGTCCCACGACCAGCGTGATCTCGCCTTTGGCCTGACGGCCTTCAAAAGCATCTGCCAGCTCCGAGAGGCTCCCACGCCTCAGCTCCTGATGCAGCTTGGTCAGCTCGCGGGCGACGAGTGCAGGGCGCTCTCCCAGGATATCGGCCATATCCGCGAGGCTTTCGGCCAGGCGCTGTGGCGCTTCAAAGAAGATCAGCGTTGCCTGAACCGCGCGCAGTGCCTCCAGCTGGTTGCGCCGCTCCCCGGATCTGGCGCCCATAAAGCCGGCGAACAGAAAACGGTCTGATGGCAGACCTGACAGCGTCAAGGCGGCGAGCATCGCCGATGCCCCCGGTATTGCCTCGACCGTGATACCGGCAGCAAGCGCATCCCGCACCAGCTTGAACCCCGGATCGGATACCAGAGGCGTTCCGGCATCGCTGACAAGTGCCAAACGTGCACCGCCGTTAAGTCGGGCAAGCACGCGGGGACGCTCACGGGCACCGTTGTGATCATTATAGGGCCACAGCGGCTTTTCGATACCGTAGATGGCAAGCAGGCGTGCCGTGACGCGGGTGTCTTCAGCAAGAATCGCGTCACAGCCGCTCAAAACGTCCAGGGCACGCAGGCTGACGTCGCGGGCATGGCCGATCGGTGTCGATGTCACATAAAGACCTGGCGGCAGCTCGCCGGGGCGTTTTCGCCCCGCGCTTTGCCAATCGCCCGCAGCCGGAATATCTTGGTCGCTGTCAGCCCGACCGGATGATTGCCTTGCCAAAGATCCTGACCGTCGTTTCATTCCGCTCCGCCGCGCTTGCGCGTCTGCTGCGCCGGACATGCGTCCTTGTCGCGCTCAGCGCGATGGCAGCTTTGCCGGCCTGCAGCAGCGTACAGCAACCACGTCCGCTTTCCCAATCAGCTACCACGCGTCCGTCTGCGCCTGCAGAAGGAGGGAACGGACATCAAGGCTATCTGCGCCTTCCGGGCATGGCGGCAAACGAGACAGCGTTGCGGGTCGGGATCATTCTGCCGTTTTCAAACGGCTCGGCCGCAACCCGCAAGCTTGCCGCGAGCATGATGAATGCGGCCCAGATGGCGCTGTACGATTCCGGCAAGACCAATATCGTTCTGATAACCGGTGATGAGGGTGGCGGCGGTGCCGAGGCAGCCACTGCGGCGCAGACCCTGATCCGCAAAGGCGTGCGGATTATCATCGGACCTCTTTTTGCCGGCTCTGTTCGCGCTGTCGCACCGGTGGCCGAAGCGGCAGGCATTCCAGTCATCGCCTTTTCGAGCGATCGCAGTGTCGCCCGACCCGGCGTCTATCTCCTCAGCTTCCAGCCGGAAAACGAAGTCCGACGGATTGTCGACTATGCCGCGAGCCAGGGGCACACAGCTTTTGCAGCCCTGTTACCAAGAAATGCGTATGGCGATCACGTCGCCGCCGCCTTCGAAAGGGACGTGCCGCAGGTGTCGGGCAAGGTCGTCGATATCGAACGTTTCGACCCTCAGAACGGCGATGTGGCGCCTCAGGCTGCATCCATGGCCAGCGCCCATCCCGATGCGGTGCTGGTCGCGCAGGGCGGCGCTGGTCTGCGCAGCACCGCTCAGGCGCTCTCCATCGATGGGCTTGCCGGCAAGCGCGCCCAGCTTCTTGGCACAGGATTGTGGGACGACACCTCGATCCTTGGTGAGCAGACGCTGGATGGCGGCTGGTTCGCCGCACCCCAGCCCGATGCGAACAGCGCCTTCATCCGCCACTATGAAGCATCGTTCGGTACGACCCCGCCAACCCTGTCGAGCCTGTCCTACGATGCTGTCGCGCTGGTCGGGCTTTTGTCGCAGGAACCAGATGGCGAACGGTTCAGCGCCGAAGCCCTGACCAATCCCAATGGCTTTTCCGGGGTCAATGGCATCTTTCGTTTTGAACCCAATGGTGACTGCCAGCGTGGGCTCGCCATCCTGGCGGTTGGAGCCGATGGCTTTAACGTGGTGGCGCCGGCGCCCTCTACATTCCAGAAGCAGGGGTCCTAGACGAGTTCGCCGATCAGGTGATTGAGGACGAGCCGGCCTCTCTGCGTCGCGGCAAGCCGGCCTTCGTTCAGCGACAGCCATCCTGCATTCACCAGCTGGGCAAGACGCTCTGGATCTGCCGTCCAGTTGAAGCGAGCCTGAAGCGTTGCAAGGTCCACGCCCTCACTGAGGCGCAGGCCCATCAGCAGGAATTCCTCCGCCGCCTCCGCGTCACTGAGCAGCACACACTCCGCCAGTCCATGCCCGTGCGCTGCGACCTCTGTACGCCAGCGTTCCGGCAGTTTCTCACCCTGAGTCGCAAGACGCCCGTGCAGCGTGTCGAGACGGCCATGGGCACCAGGTCCTGCACCGACATATGAGCCATAGCGCCAGTAGAGGAGATTGTGCCGGCATTCAGCGCCGGGCACCGCGTGATTGGAAATCTCATAGGCCGGGCGGCCGGCTGCGGACATGATCTGCTGCGTACATTCATAAAGCTCCGCCGCGTTTTCATCTGGGGCAATCAGGATTTCCCCCCTGGCGGTGCGCCGGGCAAAGGGCGTGCCCTCTTCGATTGTCAGCTGATAGAGCGACAGATGTTCAGTGTCGAAGGCCAGAGCCCGGCGCAGTTCCTCCTGCCATCCGGCAACGGTCTGGCCGGCGCGCGCATAGATCAAATCCATGGAGACCCGGGTGAACTGATGCTGTGCCATTCTGACCGCAGCCAGCGCTTCGTCGACTGTATGGAGTCGACCAAGAAATCTGAGCGCAGAATCGTCCAGAGCCTGCACGCCGAGCGACAGGCGATTGACGCCTCTGGCCCGATAGTCCGCGAAACGGGCGGCATCAGCACTGGCCGGATTGGCTTCGAGCGTGATCTCGACATCCTCTGCCAGCGACCACAGCCGCGTGATGGCATCAAGGACCTGACTGAGCGCCGCACCTGACATCAAGGACGGTGTGCCGCCACCAAAGAAGATGCTCGACACCGTCGGGCGGATGTCGCCTTGCAGCGTCGCATGATGCTGCAGCTCACTGGCGATCGCCTCTGCCCACATTTCATCATCGATCCGGCTGCGCACATGCGAATTGAAATCGCAATATGGGCATTTGGCGGCGCAGTATGGCCAGTGCACGTAGATGCCGAAGGCCGCGGTCATGGCATTTTGAGCGCGGCCACAAGCTTGGCAAAGGCCTGCGCACGATGGCTCAGGCGATGCTTCAGGGCCGGATCGATTTCACCGAAACTCTGCTTCATACCGTCGGCAACGAAGATCGGATCATAGCCGAAGCCCTTGTCACCACTGGGCGGAAAGCGCAAGTGACCATGGACCTCGCCTTCGAAGATCGCGCAGTCACCGCGAGGTTCGGCAAGGGCCAGGGCGCACACGAACTTTGCGCGCGCCGCAGTGACAGATTTCTGCGCAAGCTCGCGTTCGATGCGCGCCATGGCCGCGGTAAAGTCGCGATTGGGCCCGGCCCATCGCGCAGAATATATCCCCGGCGCGCCGCCCAGGGCGTCTACGACCAGACCAGAATCATCGGCGAGGGCAGCACACATGCTGGCGTCGGCGGCAGCGCGGGCCTTGAGTTCTGCGTTGGCCGCAAAACTGTCGCCTGTCTCCTCGGGTTCGGCCAATCCCAGTTGCGCCGCACTCTTGATCGTGAGTGCGAAGGGACCGAGCAGATCGGCGATTTCACGCACCTTGCCGGGATTGTGACTTGCCACCACGACGGTCTTGCCAGACTGAAGCTTCATGCGCCGAGGGCCTCGTTCTGTCGGTTCATCAGTTCACGGGTGCCCTTGCGCGCCAGCGCAATAAGCTGCGCGAACTGTGTGTCGGTAAACGGAGCGGCTTCGGCGGTGGCCTGGATCTCGACAATCCCACCCTGTCCCGTCAGGACGAAATTGGCATCGGTTTCGGCCGCGGAATCTTCGCTATAGTCAAGGTCGAGCACCGCCTCACCCTTGACGATACCGCACGACACTGCTGCCACCTGGTCGCGGAGCAGGGGATTTTTCAGCATACCAGTCTTTTTCATGAAGGCGGCGCACTGGGCGAGCGCCACATAGCCTCCCGTGATCGCGGCGGTGCGGGTACCGCCATCGGCCTGCAGC
>JAGWRJ010000861.1 GCA_028869725.1 Alphaproteobacteria bacterium
CGAGAACGGTGTAGATCACACCGTTCTTTGACTGAAACGCTTTGATGAGAGCCTCGCCCTCGCTTGCCACCTCCGCGCCAAGCTCGGGTTTCTCAATCGACGTTCCGTCCTTTGCAAGAAAGTACCGAACACCTTCCTCCACCTGCCGGCGAGACTTGCGCGTGGTCTTGGACTTCGATTCCTGCGTTGGTTGCGGCGGCATCTCCGCAACGCGAGCGAGCGTAGCTTCCATCACTGACCTCCCTTGTCTTGAGCGGCGCCGCTCTCCGGAACAGCATCGGGGGCGTTCAGGATGCGGTCGCGGCGCTCGCCGTCGATTGGGCGCTCACTGTAGTCCGCAATCCAGAGCCCGTCCGGGTTGACATCCGAACGCTTGTCCGCGATGAGGCGCACCCGGTACTCATTGACGAAGTGGTCCGTTGTTTCTGTTCCGTTGGTCAGGTGGTGAACGTCCTTCACGCCATATACCAAGTAAGTGAGTGGCTCACCGCTGACCGTTTCGATCTCGCGCAGATGGAATGCGGACTGGATTTGCCCATCGTCAATCTTGCCGCGCGTATTGTCGTCCGCCATCGCCTTCAGCGTGTACGCCCGCAGGTTGTGCGTCATCATATTCAGGCTGCTGGCCCAATGGTCATCTACGTCGGCGGGCGAGTAGTTGAGGTAGCTTGTCAGGAACCGCTTCACAAACGCTTCATCAAGGAATTGATCAGTCCCGGCGGTCGCGACGTCTGTGATAGCGCCTTTTGCTGGTTTGCCCAGCACCGATGCGTCGCCATTGGGACCGATACGAATCACTGTCGGCGGTTGCATACGCACAAAAATGGCGAACCCAATGGCCACGAGCGCAATCGGAATGGTCAGAAAGGCAAGAAGCCAGGCGCGGTTCGCGTTTGCCCGGAGTGCTCCATCCATTTCGTAATACTTCGGCCTCGCTATAGCCGCTTCGTCTGTTTGAACGGTGCTGGTATTCATGTGTCCCCCTAATCCTCATTCTTTACTGCGCCTGCCAGGCTGCGAGCAGCGATCCGGGCGGCATGATAGGCGCCCCATGTACCCAGGTTGTAGCGATGCACGCTCGGTCCTCTTCTTGCCGGCGCCGATGATCTGAATCCCGCGTTGGGTCTAGCAGGTGCAACCGTAGACTCGCTTTGCGGAGTACCAGAGGCTTCGGTTGGAACGGTGAGCACCCCACTATTCTCCTCACTGGAGCCGTCGGTACCCATCACGTCACTGATCGAGCTGCGAATCCTATCCGCATGGCCTTCCAGCGTCGGAGATCCATCTTGGAGCGCAGAGCCGCTGCTTCCTGATGAGGCTGCGATGAGAGCCTGCTGTGGTGGCGCGGGTTGGTTCCCGCCTGCCGACGCGGTGAGCGCTCGTGCAGAGCCCGCAGTCGCTGCGCCGGAAGAGGCTCCTACTGACGTTGCGCTGGCAGATCCCGCTCGCGCTGCTGCCACACCCGCCGCCGCTCCCTCGATCCCAGCCGCGCCCGCGGTCAGTGCAGTGACCGCCGTACCAACCATCGCCACCGCAGTGCTTCCAACATCGCCGCTGACAATCCGCTTGGCAATGAAAGGAATCACAGCGATCGCCAGCGAGTAGACGATGCTGACAATCCCGATCAGAAATGAGCCTTCGAGGTTCCCAAGGCCGCCGAGAAAGTTGTTTTGGCTTAGCATCTGCCCAAGTTGGCCCATCTGAACAGCTGTCAGCAGCGCACCAAAGCCGCCATACAAGATCGGCCAGGCATTCCAGACAAAGATGTTTTCGATGTACGACTTGGCAAGGCGGTTCGCGCCGCCGAGAGGCATCATAGCAATAACAATCGGCCCGAAAATATACAGAATGCTGCCGTAGAACATGTAGAAGAAACCGAAAATCACGACGACAATCGGATAGAGGAGATAGGCAACAATAATTAGGAGGCCATCGATCAGGCCCGCGATAGATCCCGTGATCAGGCCCCATAGGTGTTGAATTCCATCTTGGGTGAATTGTGTCTTGAGATCATTTCCCCAGTTCCCGAGGACATTTCCCCCGGACGCATTACTCACCCAATTCCCGGCGTCTACGAATCCTTGATTGATCGTTGTGAATACGGTCCCGTAATTCATCACGACGACTGCAGTCACCACGTACTTGATCAGATTTGTGCCCAATCCACGGACGTCCCCTCCGTGCAAAGCCGATTGATAGACCTGCCACAGAAAGCCCACGAGCAGTACCACGTACGCCACGTTCTGCATCCCAGATGTGATTCCGGTCGAGTCGATCCCCGCCCTTGCCTGAGTGAGAAAACGCTCAAACAGGTTCAGCTGTGTTGCCTGAAAGAACGCGAGCATCTCTACGGGTTGGAAGTGGACGAACACCATGCCTGTCACCTGTTGGTCAGCGCTCCGTTGATGAGGCCGTTGTTGTTCGTGTTGTCTACGGTTGCGAGTTTTGAAGCCTTGCTCTGATTCGCAAGATCGATACCGCGCGTCCTCATCAGCTCAGCCAACGCTGCCTGCGTATAGGCATTGGCGCGCACAACCCACACGTCGGCTTCGGCTTCGAGAATCTCTGCGCTCCCGGGGGCGGCCTGCGAGATCTGCTGGCCCATCTGGTTGGCCTCGTTCAACTCCGCGTCCGCGAGGGCATCGATTTCGATCGCTCTCTTCATCGCGTCCTGGGCCTGCGCGTCCGTCATGTCGGTCATTGTTCTCATCTGCGGGGATGCCGCATTCTGCGCCATGACGACGCCGTACACGCTCTGAAACTGGCCGGATACGATGGGAACATTTCCCGCGTTGCGCGAGAGCAGCAGAGACTCGAGATTCTGCGACTGCGGCAGGGTGGCGCTCGATACATTGACACGGAACATGCCGCTGACCTGGTTGAACTGGTTTTCAAACTGCATCACCGAAGTTTTTGCCTGATTGATCGCATTAAGGGGGTACATGACCTCCTGCTCATACTTCGCCGTACTTTGCTCGTACTGGTTGATGGTCCTGAGCGGCGTGGCGATATAGGCGCTCATCAGCGACTGCATTTTGGATAGCGCCGCCAGGATCGCAGCCGTGTCGATGCCGAACTGTCCGTTGGCGCGCGTTGGGAGGATTGCGAGAACTCCAAGCGCCACGACAGATACCTTCAGCAGAGTGGGCCGGTACCAGGGTCGAACTGCGCTCGACGCATCCTCTAAGGGCGCGGGTTTCGGCGATTCCAGCGGGAGTCGAGGCCTGCGGCGCCAGAAAAATGACCTGCGACGCTTGTTCGGGTTTTTCTTGGGATCGGTCATCGAAAACTCCTTATCGCGCGGTCAGGGCTCCGGTAATCAAACCGTCTATTCCACCGGTCGCGGCTGTTCTGCGTTTCACAAGAACGTTGTCGTGCGCAATGCGGCCTGCCTCCTGACGCAATTCCGCCGCAAGCATCTTCTGCATGTATGCCTGGCAGCGGAGATTGGCGACCTGGGCCTGAGCGGTCAGGAACGGGTTCGAACCGGGTGTGCTCACCGCAACCTGGTTTTCCATTTGATTGGCGGTTTGAAGAATGACATCCGCGCCCTGATCGGCGATCAAGGTTGTTTTGAGATTCTCCTGCCCCAGCGCGTCGTCCACGTCCATCATCACGCGGTCTTGCGGCGAAGCGGCATTTACCTGCGGGATAGCACCGTAATTGGAAGTGAAGCTCGTCTGCAATGCGGGAATCTCTGTCGACAGGCGGCTATGCAGGATGCTTTCGAACTGTTGGGGCCCCGGAGTCACGGCGCTGGTGAACGGTGTGTTGAACACCTGATTCATCTGCCCCCGATAAGTGTTGATCGAATTTGCAACGAAGCCCCGGGCCTGGTTGATTGCCGCCAGAGGC
>JAGWRJ010000862.1 GCA_028869725.1 Alphaproteobacteria bacterium
CCCAGACTCGAAAGCGTGCCACCAGGCCGGAGAACTTTCAAGGCATTTTCAAAAGTCGCTTGCGTCCCGAGCGACTCAATCGCTACATCCACTCCTCGGCCATCTGTGAGCTTCCGGATTTCCTTAACCACATCAACCTGCTCGTGGTTCAAGACCACCTGCGCTCCCATTCGCCGCGAAAACTCCTGGCGCACCGGGTCAGATTCCACGCCCACGATCAATCCGGCCCCTTTGAGTTTTGCCCCGGCGGTTGCACAAAGGCCGATGGGTCCCTGGGCGAAGACTGCGACGGTGTCTCCGAGTTTGAGATTAGCGCTCTCAGCCGCTGAAAATCCTGTGGAGGCGATATCGGATAACAAGACCACCTGCTCGTCCGTGAGATTGTCGGGAATCTTGGCTAGATTTGCCTGTGCGTGAGGCACGAGCAGAAACTCGGCTTGTGCGCCATGGATCGTGTTTCCAAATTTCCAGCCGCCGATCAGCCCGCCGCATTGGGACCAGTTCCCACCTAAGCAGAAATTGCATTGGCCGCACGGGGTGATGGCGCCAACCAACACCCGTTCTCCGATTCTGTACCCGGTCACGCCGGGGCCTATATCGTGAATCACTCCGACTGGCTCATGACCCAGGATCAAACCTGGCTTCACCGGATACTCACCGCGCACGATATGCAGGTCGGTTCCACAAATCGTCGTGAGCGTTACCCGGACCACTGCCTCTCCATATCCAGGTTTTGGAATGGGAACTTCTTCGATCCTGATTTGGTGTTTCCCCCGAAAGACCAGCGCTTTCATCGAAAGCGCCTTTTCCTGTCGTACCGATTTTTCTGATTCAGTGGCTTGCATTGTTACCTCCTGCTTGCAACTTTAGTTCGCTCGCCCTGCGGCGAGGCTTCGACCGAGCTCTTCGGCTCCACGTACCGCGCGGCTCTCGGTGCGTCGCCGTCTGGAGAATGCCCAAATCATCGCCGTTACGAGTCCCAAGACGAAGATCCCAAGCAAGACCGAGCCGGTGTAAGGCATGCCCCGCGTCGTAAAATTCGCGAGCTGTTTCGTGCCCAGAATCACCGGCATGAACGGCTTTATCTTGACTGCCGCATGAGGGTCCAGATTATGCCCAAACACATACTCCCGGTAGACGAACCTCGCCATCGCAAAAAGCGAAACGTAAAACGTAAGGACCGACAGGTCGACCAGAGAACGCAGATTGCCGATGGCGGCCACTCGGAGCGCCAGAAGCGCGAGTATGCCAAAGGCGAACGGTATCCAATCAAGGTCCGTAAATTCGCTGCGCTCGATCTTCTTCATGCCGATGTAATGGTTGAGCTCGTTGATTTCGTTGATGTCTTGTCCGTCGTTCCCGCCGCGCAGCTTGTAGGCGTAAATATCCATCGTCAGCCCATTGGGGTACTGCGGAGCCTGCAGGCTGATGCGCCAGAGCGGTTGCGTAAAACTCAGCAGCAGCGGGACGAGAAGGAGCAAAACAAGGATGCGCACTGAACGGTCAAGCGGGGCATCGAGCGCTGAGCGCCACGAATGATGCGTTTGGTTCATAACACTTCTTCCCTTCGTATGAGAGATCATCGCCTTCACCACGCTCG
>JAGWRJ010000863.1 GCA_028869725.1 Alphaproteobacteria bacterium
ACGCCTTGCGTGGAAATGTCCTGGGTGACGACAGCAAAGGCTGCCGCATCCGGACTGTTGGCCATCGCGTGCACAAAATGGCTGCGCAATCGCGACAGACTTGCCTCATCGCCTGCGAGCGAATAGGCAATCGCTGCCCGCATGACATAGTGGCGTTGCATGGTACTGAGTGCGCTGTCTTGTGACCAGTCAGTGCCGAGGAGCTGTTCGGCCGCCTCACCTGCCATCGGCCAGTTGCCGCTTTCCCAGTAGATATCAGCACGCAGACGCTGCGTATCCTGACCTTTATCGACCGCAATCAGATCCAGCGCCTGGCTGTACTGCTTGAGCGCAGCCAGGGCCCGGGCTTCGAGCAGCAGACGCGCGTGCGCGATGTCGTCGGGCATCCCTGCCACACGCGTGGCCCGCAGTACCGCCAGCGCGTGCCTTGCCTTGTGGTCCATAAGGTAGATCATAGCAAGGCGGGCAGCGACCTGCGCCTGTGCCACCCCATTGAGACGGTTGTCGACCTGATATTTGAGCAGCTTTTCCGCAGGCCCAAGAAGATCAATTGCGACAAGGCGATTGGCCATGCGGCGGATCATTTCATCACCGTCCGCGCCGATCGGCGTCAGGTCGATATAATCATAAAACAGGCCGAGGGCCTGGATGGGAGGCATCTTGTCGGCCTTGCCATGCAGGAAAAGCGCGACAAAGGCAGTACGCATGTCGTCCTGAACGTGGCGGGTGGACTCATCATGCGGAAAGCTGTCCACCGCGACGCGCAGCACGCCAAGGCCTTTACGCCACCTCTTCTGCGCAAAGTAGAGCGTACCCAGCTTGCGCAGCGTTTCCAGTTCCAGCGCATCGCCCCGCCAGCGGTAACGCAACTGCTCAAGATTGGCGATCGCCTGGTTTTGGCTGATCACTCCAGCACCAAGGGCTGCAATCGTATCGTCATAGATGGCGTGAGCCGCTACCTCTGGATCCGCGCACTGCTTCAGCGCAGCGAACAGAGGCGCCGCATCACGATAGCGCCCTTCGGCCACGTCCAGACGGGCGCGCGCCAACTCGGCGTCGTAAAAGAGAGGCGGCGGTAGATTTTTGGGAAGCCCGGCGAGCACCTTCTGTGCCACCTGTGCCGCCCCTGTGGCGATGGCAGCATGGGCATAGGCGATGCGTACCCTGGCCTGCCAGCTCCGCGGGTAACGCGCAACGACATTCATCGCCAGCATCAGAGCGTCGCGCGCCTGCGACCATCGGTGCAGACCCGCGTCCGCCAATCCCCGCCAGATCGCGGCATGGGGGTCATTTTCAAACGCGGTTCCTGACAAAGCCGAACGCGCATCCTGGTAGCGCGCCATCATCACATCGGCGGCGGCCTTGATGGTTTGCAGCTCCGGATCATCCTGCAACGTCGGGTCCGAGCCTTGCATCTGCGCTACGACCCCGAGCGCCTCGGCATCAAGCCGGTTGGCGATGTAGAACTGTGCCTCCTGCCTGCGTGCGCCATTGGCCTCAGCAGCCGGCAGCGCGGCAGCAGCCTCGCGCAGCGCCCGTTCGGTTGCGAGCAGACCCCGGTGCATGGGATGGGACCAGTCCGCAAAATTGATGTAGGTTGGGCCATCCTTGAGCGCGGTAAGGGCAACAGGGCTCATCACCGCCGGGATTTCGGCAGCGGTCAGTCGCAAACCGCCTGGTCGGGCGATGCGTACATGGTCGCCGGAACTTTCGACCTCAAGATCATCAGCAAAGGGACGAAGGACGAGACCGGCCGCACTTGGCAACGCCGCAAAATCCACATAGCGATGGACCTGTCTCAGCACCCGGCCCGGTGCAGCCGGAACGACGGTAAGCGAGCCGCCGGAAGCCGGGTCGCCCAGTTGCACCGCAGACTGTGCGCCGGGTAGTCCTACGCGCAGGGCCGCAACATCAGGCGTATCGATATCCCGCGTAATGGTCAGAGGTCGGGCGTCCGAAGCGCTGGCAAAATGCGGCGCAATCTGCACCACATTCGTGGCACCTTCCGATCTGACACGCATCTCTTCGTGAGTTCGCAGCGCAATGCGCACGATGCTCACTCCGTTCTGACTTGA
>JAGWRJ010000864.1 GCA_028869725.1 Alphaproteobacteria bacterium
ACCGACCGGCAGCTTTCACCGGCCAAAACCGCTGCCACAACACGCTCACGCAGATCGTTCGAGAGGGGACGGGTCATCGGGTACAGACCTCCTTCGCCAGCCAGAAAAGTGAATCTGACTCGCGCTCCCTTGGGAATCCCCCTCCGATTCAGTTAAGCCCGGAATTGCTCTAGCATCTGTCGCGAGCAAGCACCACTCCACGACCGAAGTGCCTACTTTTGTCCCTCTAGGAGGAATTCTCGAATAAAAACCTGCGTCATGCGGCAGTCTTCTCGTACACCGGACTAACGGAAGGTGAGGTATGCCGCGCGTGCCCGCCCGGCGTCATTGGTCAGGCTATGGCGTCTTCGGCAATGCTTTTGCCGGCGATGTAGCCCAGCACCATGGCGGGACCAACATTGCAGCCGTGTGCCGGCGCCATTCCTCGCCAAATCGAATTGGCGTCGAGGCCTGCGGCGTATAACCCTTCCAGCGCCGCACCGTTGGCGTCGAGTACACGGGAGTGATCATCAATTCTAACGCCAACCGTCGTCGATCCGTCTCCCGGAAATATCTTTACAGCAAAGAACGGGCCGGTGCCGATTGGCCCTAGACAAGGATTAGGCTTGTGGGAAGGGTCGCCCATTTCCTGGTCAATCAATGCGTTGCCCTTTCCGAATTCGGGGTCAACGCCAGTCTTTGCATACTCGTTCATTTTGGAGGCCGTGCGCTCAAGGCCATCGGGATCGACACCGATCTTAGCCGCCAATGCCCGCAGCGTTGGCGCCTCGGTCACATAGCCGGATTTGACCAGCGCCTTGAGATTGCGAGCGCCGGGATATACCATACCTAATCCGTATTTTTTGACGCCAGCAGCATCACTAATGATGTAGGCTGGCACAGCGCCTGACTGATGCATGGCGTCTACGAAATGCACAGACGCCTCATTGCCGAAGCGCTCGCCCTTGCTGTTGACGGCGATGCAGCCCGGCTTCGACATGTCCATGAGATGCGCATACCGAGCGACATATCCATCGTAACGCTTATGCGTCGAGACGACCGACCAGACCCCATTGCGCAAGTTATCACCGTCGAGCGAGGCCCCTGCTTCGAGCGCCATATTCATCCCGTCGCCGGTGTTCTCATATGGCAGAAGTGATACGTGCTTGTCAGCATAGGGTATATAAGCCTTACGGAGTTGTTCATTTGCAGAAAATCCGCCAGAAGCCAATACGATGCCAAGACGTGCCTTCTGTTCCTCCGGATTGCCATTGACAGAAACCTTGACGCCTACGGCTCGACGTCCCTCCATCACCAACGCCTCAACTGTGGCACCTCGGCGCAGCGTCACCCCAGCATCTAGTACGGACTTCATCAATGCGCCGGCAAGTGCATTGCCCATCGTGAGACGAGTGCCTCGTTTATAGCCGCGGAGCTTGTCGAAGGCGAAGCGCAGGCCTAGCTTTCCGAAATGAACAATCGATTTTAGTGAACCGGTCTTGGCCAGGTAGGGCAAATCGAAAATGTCAATCATAAATCCGCCAGGCGAGTTGAATTCCTCCCGACCGGCTCGCAATTGATCGAAGTATACGCCGAGCCTTTTGCCGTCATATTCCTTCGGACTAAGCACCCGTCCGTAATGCACGGCGCCTGGAATTTCCGGATACCAATCGCTACTCGGAAGTGAAATCAGAAATTTGACGTCGCTGTTCTGCGCTAGCCACGAGACCATTTCAGGTCCGTTGGTGAGATAGGCGTCAATCAATTCCGTGCGGGCAGTGTCGCCAACTACTTTGAGGATATAGCTTCGTGCAAGTTCAGGAGAATCGTCTAACCTCTCCGCCTTCGCTTGTGGACTTCCTGGAATCCAGATGCCGCCCCCCGATAAGGCCGTGGTGCCACCGAAGTGACTGGCCTTCTCCAATATCAGAACCTTTAACCCTGCCTTTTCCGCCCGTAATGCAGCTGTCATTCCCGCTGCCCCCGAGCCAACAACGATGACATCCCAATCCATCGATCGTTCTCCCACGCTGCCCTAGCGCAATCCCCCGAACTAGACTATGACTGCACTCTGGCTGCTTCTATCCTATCCAAGACGTCCACGAAATGAGGCGTGAGATAAACGGCCGCGGCTAAAACGTCATTGGACTGCATGTTCATAGACATCAGGGCCGAATCCACGCAACTTATCTGGACTGAGCGCAACTCAGGTTTTCTCGCATACAAAATTCGAGCTGTCTCATCCCTATGGTGTCAGTTCTTGAACTTACCGTGCATTACAGCACAAGTTTAAATTGAACGCGAATGCAGCGGACACGGTGCAAACAGCAATTCGAGGGTGGGCGGCAACGGATCAAGTGAAATCTTGGCTCGGACATAAGTCGACTTGGCATTTCGCTCACAGGCGACATGCTGCCGCTTTCTTGAATTGATTACCTCAGTCAATGTGCGCGTAGAATAGCATGACACCCGGCATCGAGCATTGACTACAAAGTCCTATCTACACATTACCGACCGGACCCCGTCGGCGTCGTCATATGCTGAGGCCCGAGTCTGCCGCATGTCGTATCAAGACATGGAAGCCACAGGTTCTACATAGGTTCCGGGAGACCAAGACTTCGGCCTTCATGGTGTCGCCCCTGCGAAAATGAACGAGGCTCAAGCACCCGATGCCGCCTCTATTGCAGCACGCCCCTGCGCGCTCTAGATATAGTGGCTCACTCTCCCAGCAAAAGCTTCCAAGTCCCGAGATCTTCGCCCGCCGTGAAAAATCTCTCGTTCATCGGCAGGCCAGACTGGCCCCAATGATCCATGTTCGCGACCCACGCCTGGATCCCGTACATCACCCAACGGCGATATTGCTCCCATATCTCGTCAAGGTTGATCACATCCTTTGCACCGGCCGCGATAAGACGATCACGGTAATAGGCGATTAGATCCCGTTCGTTATGACGGCGCTCTTCGATGGTGAGCGATCCGACCATCATGTAGGTCATATCGCGCCATGGGCGGCCACGGCGGACAAGCTGCCAATCAAGCCATAAACGCTCACCAGTGGGAAGAATATATGTATTGCCCTGATGACAGTCTCCGAGGATTACGCAATAGGGTGCCTCGAACGCCCGTTCGAATTCAACCAGCTTGTCGAATGCCCATTCGACCCGGCGTGGTTCGTCGAGATAATGCTTTGGAGCAATCGCGCGAAAATTTGGCTCTTTTAGATTTTCACCTATCCAGTGCCACATGATACGCACTTGGTTGTAATCCACCGGAGTTCTCATGGAGGTTTGGAGCCAAGGCGCATTTGTGGGGCTAATTAGCGGACTGCTCCAAAGTCCGCCATGGAGCTTCGCGGCGCCGTCCAGTAGAGTCTTTACACCATTCATACCTGCATGCTGGGTACTGTGGCCGAACTTGCCCCCCCGATCTATCAGGTCCTCAAGCAAAATAAGTCCCTGCCCGTCAGCATCCCAATCGGCGTAGTAACACTTTGCCGTGGGGCATTTCATTTTGTCTGCCAGGAAGTAATAAAAGCGAGCTTCCAGCGCGCAGATATCGACGTTGTTGAACTGACCAGACCAGTTGGACTTTAAGCAGAGGTTGCGCGGCAGGCCCGCGGCCTTGCCAACCTCGTTCCAGTCGACAGCAATACGCAGCTTTGTGGTGTGGCTGTCGAGCAGCTGTACCTCCTCGAGGTTTTCGGCCACGGCACCGGGATATTTGTTCTGTATTAGCCTCGTTAACCACCCGGCATCGACGGCGTCTCGCTTCCAGGGCAGCGGATCGGCCCGTCCGGGATAAGGTGATGGCACCGCATTCGGATCGACGCTCTCGACAGTTTTGCTGGCCATTGCACTTCTCCCTTCAAGCCATCCAATTGGTACGTGTAAAACCGGCCCGTGTCAGCGGTCCCTCTAGTCACCGCCATCGAAGATGCGCATGGAGGCAGCGGTGGGGCGCAGCGGAATCACTTTGCTATTTAGGCCAATCCCGTCAATGTCTCGCTCGACCTTTCTCAGGTCGATCGGATGCTCGAACTTGCTCACGGACGCTCCCTTTAGGATCACTTTAATGCCGACGACCGAAGACAGCAGGCGGCGCGGCACCGCGAACTCACCTATTTTTCTCACCCTATCGCCCGTACATTTGGCGATCTAGGCGGGAGCTGGCTATTTTTTTTGACGCCTGTAAAGTGCGTGGTCAAGCTGCAGACTCTGAATACATGCAGAAGAAGCAAGGCACTTGGGGGGCGGCGGGCCAGGGCCGTCTGGCGGGCTACCGTGGCAACACGCCTCCATCAATGCGTCTGAGTTGGCGGGTGGCTCTGGCCCCAAGGTCTCCCTAGCCGCAGGGCATCATTCCAGCTGGACAAGCCATAATAGCCGTTAGCCTGAGCGCATCGCTAGGCTATGCTGGAGCTTTCAAACACCACATCTATGACGTGGATAATGTTCCATGGACCTGCCGGTCGATGCTTGGTCAGGAGCCTCCGTACTCTGCGACCCCGTCAGTTTGGGGAATGGACACCCTTCCCGCCCTTTGCGGATCGGTCGGCGCGCGCTGCCCCTGCCTAAAGCACCAACCCTGACCCCTACTGAGTGGATTTGGAAACAGTCGGAGCACGCGATCTTGGAAGAACCCGCTCCAAATAAGGTCTTGCAGTGGAGATTATTGTGCAGAATATGAGCCAGTACCGCCTCCAGAAAACCTCTCACAGGACCAGGATTTATAGATGGCTTGCCATGCTTGCGATCTTAAGGTGAAAGGGACATTTTTGCTGGACCTGGGAGCCTCGTGAGGGTTGCGTGAGACCAGATTGGCGCGGCCGTGCCAATCCCGGCAAAGGGGGCGGGATCCAGGGTCCGTTCTGTACGGACAGTCAAGCTATGGCCGTTGCCTAGTATCGCCGAAAGGGTAATGCTGCTTGCCAGTGCCGCAGATGGGCTGCGACATCGCGCAGGAGGATAGCGCTCTTGACGATACAGGCGAATAAGAAGGTGGTGCAGAGCTGGTTCGACGCAGTGAACCGGGGCGACGAAGCCGCAATCCTCGACCTGACGACTGCGGACTTCCAATTCCTGACCATGGCCCGCAGCCCCTCGCATCTCCAATATCGTTGGAACCGTCAGGAATTTGCGGCGGTGCCCAATGCCATGTCCAAAGTCCTTACGGCTCCAATCCAGCTTTCCGTCGTGAACATGATCGCAGACGATGACAGCGTGGCGGTGGAAGCCGAAACTGATTCTACAATGCTA
>JAGWRJ010000865.1 GCA_028869725.1 Alphaproteobacteria bacterium
GATATTGGCAAGCTGCACTACGATGCTGCCGTCAATCATCCCATTACCGTGGAGCCGCACACGGTCGCGCTTGCCCTGCCATTTGCCACAAACGCAAATGCACTTGCACCGCACGACCAAGGTCTGTTGCTCCGCTTTGCCACGCAGTATCTGGCCGCCGGGCACGGAGCGGTTTCAATCGCTGCTCAGCCAACAGCGGCAGGACAACGACAGCTGCAGTTTTTTGGCCGGGAGTTGACGAAGTTGGGCGTGGCTCCCCAACGCATCCTCGTGGGTACTGACGCGGCAGTTGCACGTGCTCATGTCGAGCTACGCTTTACGACGTACCAGGCAGGGGCGCCGCACTGCGGCGACTGGAATGACATCAGCAGTACTGGCTCGAATCTGCCGATGGAGAATTTCGGCTGCGCCACGCAGCATAACCTTGCGGTCATGGTGGCTGATCCCCACGATCTCATAGCGCCACGCAAGCTGGGAACGGCCGATGCGACCGAGCGCAGCCAGATGCTGCAGAAATACGAAGCCGGCCAGATCACGACGTCCGCGCAGCCACCTCAATCAGCGGCGCAGATCAACGATTAGGATGAGGAGAGTATAATGGCCAAGCCGATACATGCAGATGGGAGGGACGTGTTTGGCGCGGCCGCACATGAGCGCCCAGTGCCGCGCATCGCTATCCACGCCTTTTGTGAATCGTCGGAAAATCAATCCGCGATCAAGTACGCTGCCGAGGACCGTCGTCTGGCGAAGGCAAGCGTGAAAATTGAACTCGGAGGCCTTAAGGCCGCGGTGGAGCACTACACGGGGCAGGTCACGCCGAACCTTCTCATTGTTGAGACCGGCTTGCATGGGCCGGAAGCGCTCGTCGAAATCGACCGGCTGGCAGAAGTGTGCGATCCAACTACCAAGGTTATCGTCGTCGGGCGAGCCAATGATGTGGAGCTCTATCGCGAACTAATGCGGCGGGGTGTGAGCGAATATCTTGTCGGACCGGTCAAGCCTCTACATCTCATTGAGACGGTCTCAGGTCTATACCTTGATCCGGACGCGGCGCCGATAGGTCGGGTCATCAGCTTTGTCGCTGCGCGCGGAGGCGCAGGTGCGTCAACGCTCGCGCACAATGTAGCTTGGTGCATTGCAGAGCAGCTTGCCATTAACACGGTGCTGGTGGATCTAGATCTTCCATTTGGCACTGCCAGCCTCGATTTCGATGAGGAACCAGGGCAGGGCGTAGCCGACGCCCTTGCCGCGCCTGAACGGCTCGATGAGGTTCTCCTCGAGCGGGTGCTGCAGAAGGTTGGAGAGCGACTATCCCTGTTCAGCGCACCGGCACTGCTGGAACGTGACTATGAGACACGACCGGACGCCGTTGCAAGCGTCATAGACGCTGTCCGCGCGATCAGCCCCTGTGTGGTCCTTGATCTTCCACATGCCTGGTCACCTTGGGTTCGGGAATGCCTCCTGGGATCGGATGAGATAGTTATTGTTGCCACACCTGATCTTGCTTCTTTGCGCAATGCAAAGGCAATGTGTGAACTTTTCAAACAGAACCGTCGCAATGACGCGCCGCCCAGGCTTGTGATCAACCAGGACGGTATACCTAAGCGGCCTCAGATACCGGTCAAGGACTTTGCACAGACGCTGGAGCTTGATCCTTCGGTCATAGTAC
>JAGWRJ010000866.1 GCA_028869725.1 Alphaproteobacteria bacterium
CGCGGGCGTCGTGACCATCTCACCGACCTGCGTCCCATCCGGCAGACGTATCGCATCCGGTTCGATTTCGCTGCCATGGGCGAGCAGGACCGCCCGATGCATGGTGTTTTCGAGCTCGCGCACATTGCCGCGCCAGCCATAACCAATCAGCAGCCGTTCGGTAGTTGATGCCAGCGGCCGGTGTGGCGTGCCGTTGGCTTCGGCATATTTGTGGGCAAAGTGCCGTGCCAGCGCCAGAATGTCCCTCGGCCGTTCACGCAAAGAGGGCAAACGCAGATTGACGACATTGAGGCGATAGAGCAGGTCCTCGCGAAAGCTGCCAAGACGTACGGCTTCGCTCAGGTCGCGATTGGAGGTGGCGATAATACGGATGTCGACCTTGACCGGCTTGCTGCCGCCCACCCGATCGATCTCGCGCTCCTGAATGGCACGCAGCAGTTTGGCCTGCAAACGCACGTCCATCTCGCTGATTTCATCGAGCAGCAGCGTGCCGCCATTGGCCTCTTCGAACTTGCCGACCCGGCGGGCAATGGCGCCGGTAAAGGCGCCCTTCTCGTGGCCGAAGAGTTCCGATTCGAGGAGATTGTCGGGAATCGCCGCGCAGTTGACCGAGATGAAGGGCTTGTCCGCGCGCAGCGACTTCTTGTGGATGTAGCGCGCCATCACTTCCTTGCCGGTGCCGCTCTCGCCGGTGATGAGGATCGAGGCTTCGCTTGCAGCAACCTGGTCGGCCAGCACGATGACCTTGGCCATCATGTCGTCCTCGTAGATCATCTGGTGGCTGTCATCTGCCACCGCCGCCAGCACCGCCGCGATCAGCTCCGGATCCGGTGGCAGCGGCAGATATTCCTTGGCGCCGGCGCGGATCGCATCGACGGCCCGGCGCGCATCCGTACCAATGCCGCACGCCACGACCGGCGTGCAGATCCGCTCACCTGCCAGCGCGCGCACCAGCCGGGCGATGTCCTCGGTCACATCCGCCAGCACGAGATCTGCACCGCGCCCGGCGCGCAGTTCGGCAAGACCCTGGTCGATGTCGCCGGCATGGGTGACCTTTGCGCCGCGATCCATCGCAATCTTGGTCGCCGCCCCGATCTGCCCCTGCAGGCCGCCGATGATGAGTAGCCGCATGATTGAGTATCCTTCCCGCCGCCCTAGTTCTGGCCGGTCTTGATGATTTCGGTCATGGTGACGCCCAACCGGTCCTCGACGAGCACGACCTCGCCGCGCGCCACTAGGCGGTTGTTGACGAAGATGTCGATCGCCTCACCCACCTTGCGGTCGAGTTCGACAATATTGCCCTTGGCCAGCTTGAGCAGTTCGCTCACTTCCATCGCCGATTTGCCGAGTACCGCCGAAACCGTCACCGGCACGTCGTAGACTGCTTCAAGATCATGGGAACTCATCTTGGCGTTTTCGTCCTGGGTGCCGGATGAGCGCAGCAGCGCGTCACCGCCTTGCGGGTCATTCTGGGCCAGATCCGGCAGATCGACGTCGTCCTGTCCTGCCATGGTCTACTCCTTGATCAGGGTAATGGGATTGGACTGATACTGGGCAAAATGCTGCGCGATCGCGGACTTGAGCGTCGCGTCAATCACAGCGGTCGCCCGTTCCGCCCCGCCGCCGCGCCATTCGATGCGGCAGTCGGCGTTGGCAAGGGCCGGATCGGCGATGAGAGCAATCTTGCCGTCAAAGCCTTCGTGTTCGGCGATCTCCTCGAGGCGTGGCCCCAAGGCCCTGGCCACCTCGCTGCTCGCCCTGAGCGTAAGACGCGGCTCGCCGATGGCCTGGTGCAGCGCCAGGCGCAGCGCGTCCTCGACCGCTGCGGGTGCGAACGCCTCCAGAGCCGATCCCGCAAGGGCCCGTGCTGCTGCCAGCGCAATGGTTGCCGCCTCTGCGCGCAGTTCCTCAATCTGGGCGGATGCCCGCGTCAAGGCCTCGCGTACCGCGATCACCGCGTCTTCGGTCCCCGCAGCCACCGCCTCAAGAGCCCGCACCTCGCCGGCCTTCATGCCCTCGTTCATCGCCTGACGGCGCAGGGTATCAATTTCGCCCTGGCTGAGCGTCTTGCGCCGGCGCGCAAGCGCCGCCTCCGAGGCGACATCCCTGTCCCCGCTGAACACTGTGTCGAAGGTAAATTTGACCGCTGCCATCAGTACACCAGCTCGTCTTCGCCCTGCTTGTTGGCGATCATGATTTCGCCCTTGTTGGCGAGATCCTTGGCGACGTTGACCATGCGCACCTGTGCTTCATCGACATCCTTAAGGCGCACTGGCCCCATCGCTTCCATGTCTTCGCGCAGGATCTTGCCGGCCCGTTCGCTCATGTTGGAGAAGAAGACGTCACGCAGCGTGTCGGTGGCCCCCTTCAGGGCAAGCGCCAGCTTGTCCTTCTCCACATTGCGCAGCAGGGTCTGGATCGAGCCCGGATCGAGCTTGCCAAGGTCTTCAAAGGTGAACATCAGGGCCTTGATACGCTCAGCCGAGTCACGGCTGCGCTCTTCGAGCGATGTCAGAAAGCGTGATTCGGTCTGGCGATCGAAATTGTTGAAAATCTCGGCCATGTGCTCATGGGCATCGCGCTTGGCGGTGCGGGCCAGATTGGACATGAACTCCACGCGTAAGGTCTTTTCGACCTTGTCGAGAATGTCCTTCTGCACGCTTTCCATGCGCAGCATGCGCTGCACCACTTCAAGCGCAAATTCCTCGGGCAGGGCACCAAGCACACGGGCTGCATGCTCGGGTTTGATCTTGGACAGTACCACCGCAACGGTCTGGGGATATTCGTTCTTCAGGTAGTTGGCGAGTACCGTCTCATTGACGTTGCCCAGCTTGTCCCACATCGTACGCCCGGCCGGCCCACGGATCTCCTCCATGATGGCCGCGACCTTTTCGTCCGGCATGATGCGACTGATGAGCCGCTCCGTCGCTTCATACGAGCCCATCAGCGAGCCTGTGGCCGACATCTGGCTGACAAACTCGACGAGGACCTTTTCCACCACATTGGCCGTGACGGTTCCCAGATTACTCATCAGCTGGGAAACTTCCTTGACCTCGTCCTCGTCCATCAATTCCCACAATCGCATACCGTGGTCTTCGCCAAGTGCCAGCATCAGGACCGCCGAACGCTCGGCGCCCGTCAGCTTGGTGATGTCGTCTTTGCTTGCGGGTTTGAGGGGACGTGCCATGGTCATTTACGCCGGTTGATGCAGCCAGGTGCGCAGGATCGCGAGCGCCTCTTCAGGATGGGCGTCGACAACCTCGCCGACCTTGCGGATGGAGGATTCGCGCACCTGCCCTTCAATGCGGGAAATATCGATCATGGCGCCCCCGGATGCAGGAGCAGGAAGCGCTCCTTGGGAGGCAGCCATATCATTCGGCAAAGCCGGGCTCCCCGCGGGCGCGGGAAGCTGGCCCATGGGCTGGGGCGCTCCCAGCTGGGCGGGAGCACCACCCGGTGCCGCAGCCGGGGTTGCGACCGCGAACATGTTGCGGATCAGCGGACGGGCGACGAACAGGCCGATCAGAAGCGCGGTGAGCGAAAGAATGGCCGCTTCGATGATCTTGAACCAGTAGGCCCCGCTCAGGCCAAGAAAGGGTGCCGCCTGCGGCGTCAGAGGGCCCATATCCATGTGGGCGAAGGGCATGTTCACCACTTCAACCCGATCACCGCGGGCCTTGTCGTAGCCGATCGCAGTCTTCACCAGTCCCGTGATCTGGGCCAGTTCCTGCGCGCTCAGCGGTACGGCCTTGGTCTTGCCGCCGGGCAGATCCTTGATGTGGTCATCGACCACCACTGCAACCGACAGGCGCTTGAGATCACCGCCATCATTGACCGACATCGTCGTCGTCTTGGAGATCTCGTAATTGGTGGTCTCCTCGCTGCGCCGGGTCTTTGAGGAGGTCTGCGTGCCGCCATTGCTGCCGGCCTGCTGCTTGCCAGGCAGAGCATTGGCGACGGACACCGCATTATTCGACTGCCCCTCGGTATTGGTCGAGGACTGGTCGACGCTCTGCGTGGAGAGCGGAACCTTGCTGTTGGGGTCAAAGACCTCCGAGGTCTGCTGCGTATGATTGTACTTGATGTCGGCAGCGACCTGGACGCGGACATGGCCGGGACCGACGACGCTTGCAACAATATCCTGGATGCGCTTCTGCATCCGGCTTTCAAAATCCGACGTCTGCTGATCCTGCTCGGCGGCCATCGCATCCTGGCTGGAATTGCCGTCGCCACCAGCCAGCAGATCGCCATGGTCATCGACGATGGCGACGCGGCTGGGCTGTAGTCCCGCCACCGCTGCCGCCACCAGATGCTGGATCGCCAGAACCTGCTCGCGCCGCAGCGGATTTTCCACCTTAAGGACGACCGAGGCTGAGGGCGGTGTTCGGTTCTGGGCAAAAATCTGCCGTCGCGGCAGGACAAGATGAACGCGGGCTGCCTCAATGCCGTCCAGGGTTTCGATCGAGCGCGTTAGCTCGCCTTCGAGCGCCCTTAGCTCGTTGATGCGCTCCACAAAGGCAGAGGTACCAAAGGTATTGCTCTTGTCGAATATCTCGTAGCCGACGCCGGCCGACGGCAGATTCTGCGACGCCATGTCCATGCGCAGCTTTTCCACGCGGTCCGCCGGCACCAGGATGGTCCCGCCACCCCCTTCGAGGGTGTAATGGACATTCATGGCGTCGAGCTTGGCAGTGATCTGGCTCGCATCGCGCGCGGTAAGCCCGGCAAACAGGATCGACTGCGGCGGCGTGGAGATGACGTTCGCAACATAGAGGAAGAACGCTGTCAGCGCCGCAGCCACCCCCGCCATCACGCCAAAGCGCGCGGCACCAACGCCTTTCAAGAATTCCGGCAAGGTATTGCCCCCTAGTGAGCCGGAACGAAACCGCCCCGGCACCTCTTGCTAGGCAAACATTGCCGCCCTTCGGTAAAGGCAGACTTAACGCCAAACGCAATGATGGCGGCAGAGCCTCATGACCCTGCCGCCGCTGCGATGTTTAGGATTTGCTAACTAATTGCGGTACTGCTGCACCCGGGTCGCCCTGAGGCCGGCCAAACCAAAGCGCTCGATGGCCCGCTGCCATGCGAGAAATTCCTCGACTGTCAATGTATAGCGCCTGCAGGCATCTTCGAGGCTGAGCAATCCACCGCGCACTGCTGCAACAACTTCGGCCTTGCGCCGGATCACCCAGCGCTTGGTACCCGGCGCAGGCAGATCCGCCAATGTCAGGGGACTGCCATCCGGCCCAATCACATATGTCGCACGCCCTCTGCGCTCTTCGACCATATTCGTTTTTGCTCCCAACTCACTACCCGCTGCGAACATAGTCTGCCTCGCTTTAAAAAAGGGCCAAGCGGCATGGTAAAAGAATGTAAAATCTCACGCGCAAAATTCGAGCTAATACGTGGTGCGCCAGACTTGATCCGACGCACCACGCGCGGTTAGCGCACCACCGCCAGCAGTTGATCGAGCATCGTCGACGAGGTTGTGATGATTTTTGACGCCGCCGAATAGGCCCGCTGCGTGGTGATCAGATTGGTGAATTCACTGGCCAGATCCACCGTCGACGACTCCAGCGAGTTCGACTTGATGGCACCTGCACCGCCCGTATTGGCTTCACTGATACTGGGCGTGCCCGAGTCATTGGATGTCGTGTAGGCGTTGCCATTGGCAGCGGCCAGCCCGTCCGGATTGGCAAAGGTCGCCACCGGCAGCTTGTAGATGTTCTGCGTCAGGCCGTTGGAGAATTTTGCCGTCACAAAGCCATTGTTGTCGACCGAGACCCCGGTGAGCGATCCGAAGAGCGCACCATCGACATTTGACGACACCTGCGTCGAGGTGCTGTCAAACTGGGTCATGCCGTCCGAACTGCCCACGGTACCAAGATTGAGCTTGACGGTCTGAGCCGAAAGGCCAGAGGTAGAATTCCATGGCAGATTGAGGCTAATCGAGCCGGTCGCAGGACTGATCGCAGTATCTGCGTTGGCAAGCGTGCCGTCAGTGTTGAACGTCATCGTCCCCGAATAGATCGGATTGGTAGCGGGGGCGATGTTCGCCGTATTGCCCTGATAGCTGACTTCGTAGTTCCACTGATTGGCACCGGTCTTGACGAAGGAAAGCTGCAGAGGCTGTGAGCCGCCCTGTCCGTCATAGACGTTGATCGTGCGCTGGAAATCAGGTGTCACCGTGCCGTTGGCCATGTCGCCGGCGACGTAGCCGGAGGTCACCGGTGTCGAGGATTGAAGATTGGCGGCATAGGTGATCGAGGTAGTCGGGTTGGCCTTGCCGGACAGCGCATTGATGTTGATTGGTGACAGGTCATTGCGGTTGGAGGGAATATTGCCGGTTGAATCGAGCTGCCAGCCCATCAGGTAGTAACCCGAGGCATTGCGCAGGTCGCCATTGGCATCTGGCGTGAAGTTGCCGGCGCGGGTGTAATAGAGTGAATTGGCTGAGCCAGGCGATGTCGGCGAGGTATTGACGACAAAGAAGCCGTTGCCGGACAGGGCAAGGTCTGTGCTCGAGTTGGTGGTCTGAAGCTGACCTTGCTGCGATACCAGC
>JAGWRJ010000867.1 GCA_028869725.1 Alphaproteobacteria bacterium
CCTTGAATTCGGTGCAGATTTCCACGTCCTGGTCGAGGCGATCGTTGGACGCGTGACATATCTGATTGACCGCGAAAGGAGCAGCTCGACGGCCAGTTTCTGCCTCATACTGCGCAAGCTCGTTCTGGATCTGGGCAATCCAGTCGCGCAGCTTCTCGGCTGGACGGGCATTGAGGGCAGGAAACGAACCAACGATACCGGCTTTGCACTGCGCAATGACGAGCTCCGGCCCGGACACAATAAAGAGTGGCGAACCGATCACTGGCAGGCGCAGGCACCCCTTAAGGAGCTGGGGAAGAGGCATGAACATTCCTTTCGTCAAATGACCTTTGTCCCAACTGATCCTTGCCCGTGGCAGTTCGTCAAGCCATGAGACGCTTGCGCAATTGCTGCCGTAGCGTCACAAGAGGGCACGACGCAAAGGCCACACACATGACCGAGCTTCTCCTCCGACCCGGACGTATGCAGCTCTCGGACTGGCGTCGCGTCCAGACCGGAAGAGTTCGTCTAAAACTGGATGCGCCGAGTTGGGATGCGGTACGCGCCGCACGGCTCGGTATCGAAAAGGCCCTCGCCAGTGGCGCCGCGATCTATGGCGTCAATACCGGCTTCGGGAAGCTGGCCCAGACCCGTATTGCGGCCGGGGACCTTGCACGGCTGCAGCGCAACCTCATTCTCAGCCATGCCAGCGGCGTCGGCACGCCTCTCGCCGACGATGTCGTCCGCCTGACCCTCGCTTTGAAAATCGCTAGCTTGGCACGCGGCTACTCTGGGGTGCGCCCGGTCGTGATCGAGCGACTTCTCGGGCTTTTCAATGCCGATGTTCTGCCCGAGATCCCCGAAAAGGGATCGGTGGGGGCATCCGGGGATCTTGCACCGCTCGCCCATCTTTCCGCCGTTCTGATCGGCGAAGGGCGTGCCCGACTGAAGGGACGCACCGTCAGTGGCGCCGACGCCCTCGCCGCAGCAGGTATCGAACCATTGGCACTCGAGGCAAAGGAGGGGCTTGCACTTCTTAACGGTACGCAGGTCTCAACGGCGCTGGCGCTTGCCGGTCTGTTTGCCGCCGAAGCCAATCTTGAGGCAGCCCTCATCGCAGGCGCCCTTTCCACCGATGCCCTCAAGGGTTCGGACACCCCGTTCGATCCACGGATCCATGCCGCACGCGGCCATTGCGGTCAGACCGAGACCGCTGCGGTGCTGCGCGCCCTGATGGTCGGAAGTGAGATCCGCCACAGCCATGAGGACTGCCCACGCGTGCAGGATCCCTATTCGGTTCGCTGCCAGCCGCAGGTGCTTGGCCCCTGCCTTGATGCACTACGGTATGCGGCCGGCGTCTTCGCTACCGAGGCCAACGCCGCAACGGACAATCCGCTCATATTTGATGATGGCGCCGTGCTGTCCGGTGGCAATTTTCACGCCGAGCCGGTGGCCATTGCGTCCGATCTTCTGGCCATTGCCATCGCCGAAATCGGAGCCATCAGCGAACGGCGCACCGCCCTTTTGATCGACCCGGCACTGTCCGGCCTGCCACCATTTCTGGTTGCCGAGAGCGGGCTGAACTCCGGTTTCATGATTGCCCAGGTCACGGCAGCCGCACTGGCGTCAGAAAACAAATCCCTCGCCCATCCGGCCTCGGTGGATTCGCTACCGACCTCAGCCAACCAGGAAGACTTCGTATCGATGGCGACCTTTGCGGCCCGTCGGCTCGGGACCCTGAACGCCAATACGGCACACATCCTGGCCATCGAACTTCTGGCAGCAGCCGAGGGCATTGAATTCCACCGCCCGCTCAAAACATCCCGCCCGCTCGAAACTGCCCATGGTCTCATCCGCGGCCGCGTACCCCGCTTCGGGTCAGATCGCTTCTTCGCTCCGGCCATAGAGGCCGTTAACGAACTGGTGCAGTCTCGGGCCTTCGCGACCCTTCTAGCGGGCACGTTCGCTCTCCCATCGGACGGGAAAGCGTAAACAGAACGTAACTCCCGATTGCTCTGACGTTGGCAAATCTTCAACTCTTCGATGCCAGTCTGCGATCCTCCGCAGGGCCGGTATCGCCAACAGAGCGCCCTCCTTGCACCATTGGCAGCTTCATGCCGTCACCGTTCGGGGGAAACCGTGCCGTCGATGCTGGCCTATACGATGCGACGCGTGCTCGGCGCAGTGCCGACGCTGCTTGCCGTCATCACTCTCAGCTTCGTGCTGATGCACCTGGCTCCGGGAGGCCCGTTCGATCAGGCCCGGCGCCTGCCACCCCAGATCGAACACAACATCGAGCACGACTATCATCTGGACGAACCGCTTTACCGCCAGTATTTCCTCTATCTGGATAATCTTGCCCATTTCAATTTTGGGGCGTCATTCAAGAATCGGGCCTTCACGGTGGGGCAACTCATCGAAATAGGTCTTCCGGTCAGCGCCCGCATCGGACTTTCAGCAATAGTCCTCGCTATCCTGTTCGGGTCAGCGTTCGGCACGCTCGCAGCACTCCATCACAACCACTTTGCCGACCACGGTATCATGAGCATCGCCATGGTAGGCATTACCCTCCCCAACTTCGTCACCGCCCCCATCCTTACGCTTATCTTCGGCATCTATGGCATTTCCCTGTTCGGCCATCATATGAGTTTGCCCGTTGGCGGCTGGGATGATGGAAATTTGCGTAACCTCATCCTGCCGGTCACAGTGCTCGCATTACCCCAGATGGCGATCATTGCCCGTCTGGTGCGCGGCAGCATGATCGAAGTTCTGCACTCCAATTACGTGCGCACCGCGCGCGCCAAGGGGTTGCCCGCACGACTTGTTATCACCCGCCATGCCCTTCGCGCGGGACTTCTGCCACTGGTCTCCTATCTGGGACCGGCGGTCGCATCAATTCTGACCGGGTCACTGGTGGTCGAGCAGATTTTCGGGGTTCCCGGAATCGGGCGATATTTCGTGCAGGCTGCCGTCAATCGCGATTACACGATGGTGATGGGTGTCGTCATAACCTACGCCACACTCGTCATCGTACTGAACCTAGCGGCAGATCTTCTTTATGGCATCCTTGACCCACGGGTACGGCTGCAATGACGGATACTACCGCCAGCAGCAAGGCCGCCATGATCCTCGGCGCCCGCGATGTAGTGGGACGCAGCTTGTGGATCGATGCAACACGACGCATGTTCGCCAACCGCGCCGCCGTCGTAGGTATCATCATTCTGAGCGTGATCGCCTTGATGGCGCTTGTGGCGCCCCTTCTGTCCCCCTATCCCTATAACGCCATCGACTACCACCTGATTTCCTGCGCACCGTTCTGGTGGCCCAGTCATCATGTGCCCTGCATTGCTGGCGGCGCACACTGGTTCGGCACGGATTCGCTGGGGCGCGACCTCTTCATACGCGTACTTTTCGGTGCACGGGTTTCGCTCGCGGTAGGACTCGTCGCAACTTTTGTCAGCCTTTTTATCGGGGTCAGCTACGGAGCCATCGCAGGCTTTGTCGGCGGCAGGGTTGATGAGCTGATGATGCGCATCGTGGACGTACTTTATTCGCTGCCGTTCATCTTCTTTGTGATAATTCTGATGGTCGTCTTCGAGCGCAGCCTCTGGCTCCTGTTTCTGGCCATCGGTGCAGTCGAGTGGCTGACCATGGCCCGTATTGTACGTGGCCTGACCCTGTCAGTGAAGGAAACGGAATTTGTCGAGGCAGCGCGAGCATCTGGCGTGCGCGGCCCGGTAATCATTCTTCGCCATGTTCTGCCCAACGTCATTGGTCCGGTCGTGGTCTATGTGACGCTGACGATCCCCAATGTGATTCTCGCTGAGAGCTTCCTCAGCTTCCTCGGGCTTGGTGTACGCGAACCACTCACCTCATGGGGATTGCTCATTGCCAACGGTGCCTATCAGATGGAGACAGCGCCGTGGCTGCTGATTTTTCCATCGATGTTCATGGCGGTCACCCTCTTCTGTTTCAACTTCATTGGCGACGGCTTGCGCGATGCGCTCGACCCCAAGGATCGATGACATGACGCAGCCGATCTTTGAGGTCCGCGACCTGGACGTACGCTTCTCGACCCCGGATGGTGAGGTTCATGCGGTCAAGACTGTGAGTCTCGACGTGCACGCCGGAGAAACCCTCGGTATCGTCGGTGAATCAGGCTCTGGTAAAAGCCAACTCTTCCTCGCCGCTCTCGGACTTCTGGCCGCCAATGGACGCGCGCGAGGCAGCGTGCGGTACCGCGGCAAGGAACTGCTTGGCCTGACGCCGGCAGCTCTCAACCGCCTGCGCGGCTCGCGCATCACCACCATCTTCCAGGATCCACTGACAGCCCTCACGCCGCATATGCGTATCGGGCAGCAGATCATGGAGAGCCTGCGTATTCATCTTCGTGTGCCGGAGATCGAAGCGGAGCGGCGTTGTCTGGAAATCCTCGACCTGGTGCGAATCCCTGAAGCGCGTCGGCGCATGAACCAGTATCCACATGAGCTGTCAGGAGGCATGCGTCAGCGTGTCATGATCGCAATGGCTACGGTCTGTGGTCCAGACCTCCTCATTGCCGACGAACCAACGTCGTCCCTCGACGTCACCACACAGGCACAGATACTCGAGATCATGCGCGACCTTCAGCGTGAGCTGAAGACAGCCATCGTCATGATCAGCCACGATATGGGGGTGATCGCCGGAAGTGCCGATCGCGTCGCCGTGATGCATGAGGGCGAGATCGTCGAAGCCGCCGACGTGCACTCGATTTTTCGTGCTCCCACCCACGCCTACACCCGGCTCCTGCTGCAATCGCGTCCGCGCCTGGATGACCCCTCGCGCGGCGGCCACGATGTAGCGACGCCGGACATGATCAAACCGAATATCCTGCTCAAGGTAGAGGACCTGAAAGTCTACTACCCGATCCGTAGCGGCGGCATTTTCTGGCCCAGGACCCGATCGCTGCGTGCACTGGATGGTGTCAGCTTCACGCTCAACGAAGGTGAGACCCTGGGTGTGGTGGGTGAGTCCGGCTGTGGCAAGTCGACCCTTGCCCGCGCCGTGATGCGCCTGGTGCCCAAATCGGCAGGTGCCGTCGCGTGGATGGGACGCGATATGGCGGATCTCAAGGACAGGGCGCTCATGCGGGCACGTAAGGATCTGCAGATCGTCTTTCAGGATCCTCTGGCCAGCCTTGACCCGCGCATGACCATTGGTCAATCCATTGCCGAGCCGCTACATGCTCAGGAGCCCGGACTGTCCCGTCAGGCGGTGCGCGAGCGCGTACGCGACATGATGGAACGCGTCGGCCTCAATCCGGCCTGGATCAATCGCTATCCGCATGAATTCTCGGGCGGGCAGAATCAGCGGGTGGGAATTGCCCGCGCCATGATCCTAAGACCCAGACTGGTCGTCTGCGACGAGGCCGTCAGCGCACTTGATGTTTCCATTCAGGCCCAGATCATTGACCTGATCCTCAGTCTGCAGCGCGAATTCGGCATGGCGATGCTGTTCATCAGCCACGACCTGTCGGTCGTGCGCCAGATCTCACATCGGGTGATGGTGCTCTACCTGGGCCGTGTGGTGGAGCTGGCGGACCGCGACGCCATCTATACCAACCCGCGTCACCCCTACACCAGGGCGCTGATCTCAGCCGTGCCACTGCCAGATCCGGTCGCCGAGCGCCAGAAGCTCGACGAAAGCCGCCTCATCGACCTACCCGCCATCCTTGATGGACGCGGAGCTGCCGCTACCTCGCGTTCAGTAAACGACGATGATGCCCAGACCGACTATTTCCGCCCACGCCTTCACGAAGTGGCACCAGGCCATTTCGTAGCTGAACATGAAGCCTGCTGATGTGCCCGCTGCTAGCGCAACCGCCTGACCTTGAAGACGCGGTTTCCACCGTTGACGTACAGGTTATAGCTGCCGAAAAGCCCGCGGGTGATGGTCACCTGGTTGGCCGCCGGATCGTGATGAAAGAGGGCATGCCCGTCGTCCGCGTCGAGCTCCTTCCAGATCTGGCCGTTGGCAAGCGTAATGATGAATTTTCCGAAGGGATTATAGGCGTAGTCCTTAAGGCGCGCTGTGATGCTGTCGATGGCTTGTGTCTTGGTGTTGCGCTTGACCACGTGGACCGGCAGGTTGTCCGCTCCAAACTGCGACGGCTTGGTCTGCTCGTCAGCCGAACTTCCGAAGAGACCGCCCAGATCAAAGCCAAACCAGGATTCCTGCTGCTTTTTGACCAGCGCAGGAGAGTTTTTCTGTACGGGCCTGCCGCTCACCTTGGCACGGATTTGCGGCGCCAGACCATCGTAGCAGGCAAGACGGGCGGCATCAGCAGACACGCCTGCGCAGTGATCAAGCTCCTGAAGCAGCGGATCGGTGCTGGCAGCAAGGGCCGGCCCGGCACAGAGGAGCAAAGTCGCAAGAGCTGCAAGGGTCAGGCGTATAGGCATGACGGGATCCCGCAAGTGTGCGCCGTCCTTTTAGCACGCAGGACGCAACCCGGAAGGGAGAATTTCTCAGGAGCCTTCGCATGATGCGCCGCCTCGTCTGCTCCCTGTTCGCACTCAGCGTGCTGGCCACCATGGGCGCTTGCGCCCCCCGCAGCAAAAGCGCCGGTCTTACCGTGATCAATCGCGGCAACGGGCCGGACCTGAAGAGCCTTGACCCCGCCTATATCGACGGCAACTGGGAATACATGGTGGTCGGTGACATGTTGATGGGTCTCACCACCGTAGGACCCGATGGCAAGCCGGTGCCGGGCGCGGCCTCGCACTGGACCGTGTCCCGCGACGGACTCAGCTGGACCTTCTATTTACGCCATGAAACCTGGTCTGATGGCGTACCGGTGACAGCCGCTGATTTCATCACGGCATGGCGGCGCGAAGTCGACCCCAAAACCGGCGCGCTTTATTCCAACATTCTTTGGCCCATCAAAAACGCCAAGGCGATTACGGAAGGCAAAATGCCGCCATCAGCCCTGGGTGTCGAGGCAGTAAACCCGCTTACGCTGAAGATCGAGTTGGCGCATCCAACGCCCTATCTGCTGCAGATCATGGAACACGAGGCCACACTTCCGATCCCGCGGCACACCTACGTCAAATATGGCGCCAACTGGTCGGCAGTAAACCACTACGTCGCCAATGGACCGTACATCGTCAAGACATGGATTCCGCTTGACCACATCACCCTCGTCAAGAACCCGCGCTTCTATGATGCCAAAGATGTGCACATAGACGTAGAAAATTTCTATGTTACAAATGATACCGAAGCGGCACTCAAACGGTACCGGGCGGGAGAACTCGATACGCTTTCCAGCTATCCTGCGCTTGAGATCAACTGGTTGCGGCGGAATATCCCAAACCAGATCAAGAGTGTGCCTTACCTTGCAACGGACTATATCGTCATCAACTTCAAGAATCCGCTTTTTGCCAACAAGCGTCTGCGTGAGGTGCTCGAACTGGCGGTCGATCGCTCGAAGATTGTTGACCAGATCCGGCGTCTGGGCGAGCCACCGGCATTGTCCCTCGTGCCACCTGGAATCTCGAACTATCCCCATACCGCGCAGCTCTGGTTCAAATCCATGCCCTATGCCCAGCGCCTGGCCAAAGCCCGGGCGATCATGCGGCAGATGGGATATGGGCCTGGCAGGCCCTTGCAGCTCAGCTACCTGACAGACACCAATCCGGACAACATGCGCACCGCTGCCGTCCTGCAGAGCATGTATGCTGCGGTCTATATCCAGATCAGCATCCGGGCCGAAGAGCTGCAGGACCAGCTTTCCGACATGCAGCAGGGCAATTTTCAGCTTGGAGACACTGCATGGGTCGCCGACTTTGACGATGCAAGTAATTTTCTTGACCTTTTGCGCTGCGGCAATCAGCAAAATCTTGGAGAATACTGCAACCCACAGTTCGACACACTGATGGCAGAAGCGCAGCAGCAGCCAGACGCCAAAGTCCGGGGCAAAATTCTCTCCGCGGCGGAAGAGCTGGGGCTCAACGACTATGCCCTGATCCCCCTCTTCTTCAATGTGACGCAGAACCTCGTCAAACCTTATGTCAAGGGCTGGATTGCAAACCCGCAGGACCTGAACAGCACCCGGTGGCTGCGCATTGATCACCACTCCAGGCGCCGCTGACTAACTCAACGTGCTCGGCGTCCACCCGCGCGCCAGGGATCCGCGGTAGTGACGGCAGTCTGCGCAGACGCACATGGCATCGTCCAATCGGTCAGCCAACCTGCACGACCAGCCACTGCTCTGGACCCTGACTGCGTTCCCGGGCAGTCTGACAGAATGACACGGCTGACGATCCGGATTGATTTTGACGAGCGCGGCAGTTTTGGGCCGGGTAAGGCGCGCCTCCTGGAGTTGATCGCCGAGCTCGCGTCTTTGCGCCAGGCAGCGTCCGCCATGGATATGAGCTACCGTCAGGCCTGGCTCCTCATCAAGGCTGCCGAAGACAGCTTTGGCGCACCACTGGTGGAAACCACAACCGGCGGCACCCATGGTGGCGGCTCGCGGCTCACGTCCCTGGGCGAGACGGTGCTGGAGCACTATCGTGCCATCGAAAGCAAGGCTAACCGCTCCGCCAAGCAGGAAATCGCCGACCTGGACCGGCTCGCAACCCCTAGAGGCACATCCGCCTCTTTGCCCCGCAAGCTGCGTCCTCGTAAGAAGCCCTAAGCTCACTCGCCTCGACCCTCAAACGTTGTTGCGCCGCATCCCAACCAGCTTGACCACAGATCATCGACACCGTGGTTTCTGTGCGTGCTGCGTAGCAGCGGCTACGTTCTGGCCTGACATACGATCGCGACAAGAGTGGTGACGCGCCAGGCACAGAGAACCATCTCCGTCATTGTGGACTGAACTAAGCCGGTAACCTGCCACAGGGGATCAGGAGATGCGTCAGTTGCATCTGCATTGCTCCAGCTTTTGCTCACAGCCGTGGAACCAGATAACCCTTATTTCCACTAGCATTTCAAGCGGTATCCCACACCCTGCTCGGTCAAGAGCAGAACCGGTCGCTGAGGATCAGTTTCGATCTTCTGTCGAAGGCGACCAACATAAATCCGCAGATACGCGACATCGGCTCCCGCTCCCCATGCCTGCTCGAGGATAAAGCGATGGGTAAGGACCTTACCAGCATGGGTGATCAACAAGCGGAGCAGGTCATATTCGCGCGGCGTCAGCTTGACTACCTCGCCTCGTACGGTCACGAGCCTGCGCACCAGATCAACGCGAAGATCGCCGCTACAAAAAACTGGTTCCTCTCCACCTTCCTGCATGCGATGACGCACCGCCGCGCGTAGCCGTGCCATCAGCTCATCCAATCCGAACGGCTTGGTAACATAGTCGTCAGCACCCATATCGAGCGCACGCACTTTTCCCTCTTCATCATTGCGACTCGACAGAACGACGATGGGAACGCTCATCCCCGCCGCGCGCGCCTGCGCAATAACGTCAAAGCCGCTCATACGAGGAAGACCGAGGTCAAGTAGTACAACATCGAAACTGTTGCGGCGTAGCAACTTGAGGGTTTCCTCTCCATCCGTAGCTTCCACCACCGAATAACCTTCGGCACCAAGACTGGTACGCAGAAAGCGCCGTATGGCCGGCTCGTCGTCAACCACGAGTACGCGCAATGGCATTCCGGACGTCACAGGGACGCTCCTTCCTCGGCAACGGGCCGGATCGCCAGAGGCAGGGTTATCGTGAACATAGCTCCCCGTTGATCCCCGCGATTGGCGGCCACCACTGTCCCCCCTATCGCCTCGATGAAGCCGCGGCAGATCGCAAGCCCAAGCCCCGTACCCGCGCGTTTACTATCGCTGGCATCCAGGCGGTGAAACTTGTCGAATATGCGATCCAGTGATCCCTCCGGAATACCAGGGCCATTATCCGCAATCACCAGCTGCAGGTATCTGCCCTGCACCCGGGCCTTTATCTCTATTCTGGCCCCGGGACCGGCGTGTTTGGCTGCGTTATCAAGGAGATTGAATAGTGCCTGTTCAAGAAGAACCGCATCAGCCCTGACGTATGGAAGATCGCTCTGAATATCCGTTATGACTGTACTTTCTGCCAGCACTGCTCGGGCTCTGGCCAGTGCGCTGCCAATGACATCTGCTGCATCTACATTATCAAGGCGCGGCCGCAGTCCTCCGGACTCAAGGCGAGTCATGTCCAAAAGATTGGCGATAAAGCGATTCAGGCGCTGGGATTCATCAGTAATCGTAGACAACATCTCCATGCGATCGTCCGGGCTTAAACCGTCGCCATAGCTTTTCAGGGTCATTGCCGCCCCCAGAATCGAGGCTAGCGGGGTGCGCAGGTCGTGGCTCAGGGACGTAAGAAGCGCCGCCTGAAGTCGTTCAGCCTCAGAGGCAATCCGTGCACGGTCAAATTCCTCCGCGAGCTGGATGCGTTCAATGGCAATGGCTATTTGGTCGGCAAGCGCGTCAAGAAGGCGGCGCTGATCCGGGGTCAGAAGCGGTCCGGCCCCGTCATCATCAAGACCGATTATGCCGACCACATCCCGGCCCGTGCGCATAGGCAAAAAAGTCTCCTGGCCCCAGTCAGAGTGTCTGCCCCGCGGCCAGCAGATGCCCCATGGCTCCAGGCCCATTTGGCGGCCGCCAGATCGGTATCCGTGAGGATATCCTCTGGAGGATAGCCGCAACGAATAACCAGGCTGCCGTCTTCAGGCAGAAGAAGCACGACACGGACCTTCAGCATACTGGAGATCTGATACGCTGCAGCCCATAACAGATCATCCAGCTCAGCGATGGCGGCAAGCTTGCGGCTGAACAAATACAGACTCTCAGTTACGCGTGCACGCTCCTGCGCTGCAACTGCCTGAGCACGAATCCGTGCAGTGAGGTTGCTGGTAATCACGGCCACCACTGCGAAAAAGAACAGAGCGATGACATTATCAGGATCTGCTACCGTAAAGGTATAGAGTGGAGGCAAGAAGAAAAAGTTGTATGCAAGCGTCGCGAGCACGCAGGTAAAAAGTGCGGGCCACAGACCATAGGCCACGGCGCTACCCAGTACCGCAGTCAAAAACACCAACGCGACGTTCGTAATATTAAAGAGACTTAAAGCTTCACCTACCAGGAGCGCTGCGAAGACGGCACCAGTGCTCCCCAAATAGGCATATCTGTCTCCTAGAGCTGTAGGCCTTGACAGCCATCTCCAACTGAGACCGCGTGGGATCGGTTCAGACGACGGCACGATGTGGAGGTTGATATCGCCGGCCCGGCGGATCACCGCACTCAGGAACGAGCCACGCACCAACTCCCATAGACGGAGCTTTGGAGAGCTGGACAATACCACATGTGTAAAATTATTCGCACGCGCGTAGTCGATGATGGCCTCCGCCGCATTTGGCGCCGGCAAAGTAACCACCTGACCGCCCAAGCGCTCGGCCATGCGCAGAGCTTCTGCAATCCGGTCCCGCTCGGTTTCGCTGAGATTGGCGGTGTGAGATGTTTCTATGTAGATTGCCGTCCAGGAGCCCTTCAGCCGATCGGCTAGCCTACGCGTAAACCGGACCAGCGCCTGTGAGCTAGCCCGCTCGTTGACACATACAAGTACCCGCTCACTTGATTCCCACGGCCCCTTTATCGCATGGGACCGCATGTAGTTAAGAACCTGCTCGTCGACCCTTTGAGCCGTACGCCGCAATGCCAGCTCGCGCAAAGCCGCGAGGTTTCCCGGCATGAAGTAGTGCCGCACGGCGCGAGCCGCGGTTTCGGGAACATATACCTTTCCCTCCCTCAGTCGCTGTAAAAGATCATCTGGTGTCGTGTCCACAAGCTCGACCTCGTCGGCGCGGTCCAGCACTGAATCCGGCACAATCTCACGCACCCTGATGCGCGTGATCTTCGCAACCACGTCATTCAGACTTTCAATGTGCTGGATATTGAGCGTCGTGTAGACGTCGATTCCCGCCTCCAGCAGTTCCTCGACATCCATGTACCGCTTCGGATGTCGGCTCCCCGGCGCGTTGCTGTGAGCAAGTTCATCGACCAGTACAAGCCTGGGATGACGCTGAAGCACGGCATCCAGATCCATCTCCAGAAGTACTTGCCCCTTATAGGGAATTCGCTTCTTGGGGATGTTCTCAAGACCACGGGTCAGAATATCGGTTTCCACCCGGCCATGGGTTTCGACAACGCCGATAACAACGTCGTCTCCGTCAAGGCATCTGGCTTTCGCCTGCTGGAGCATCTCAAAGGTCTTGCCGACGCCCGGAGCTGCTCCCAGAAAGACCTTCAGACGACCCCGTCCTTCCTGCTTTGCTGCCTCCAGCAAAGCTTCCGGTGAGGGCCTCGCTGCCTCCTTCCGCTCGTCGCTCATCTACCCAGTCTAGCGCATCGCAGTGCTGGAATGCAGAGCAGAAAGTCGGTCCAGAGCGAGGTTCAGCTCCAGAACGTTGACATGTGGCTCGCCGAAGATCCCCAATACCCGGTTTTCGATGTGCGACTGCACCACCGCACGTACCATTGGGAGCGGAAGATTGCGCGCTGCTGCTACTGCCGGAACCTGAAACAACGCTCCGGCTGGAGAAATATCCGGGTCTACTCCACTGCCCGACGCGGTTACCAGGTCTTCCGGCACCTTTACTCCAGGATTTTCCGGAGCCAGGTTCCTTACTGCCCGACGCACCCGCCGTGCTAGAGCGAGCGACGTTGGCCCCAGATTGGATCCTCCGGATGACGCTGCATTGTAGGGCGGCGTCGTCGCAGATGGCCGGCCATGGAAATAGGCCGTCGAGGAAAACGGCTGTTCAATCAGGACCGATCCGATAACCCGGCCGTGAGATCGGATCAGGCTGCCATGCGCTTGAAATGGAAAAAGCCCCAGAGCTGTCGCGGTTACTGCCAGTGGGTAGATCAGCCCTGTCAGCACGGTCATCACCACCATCATCAGAAAGGAGCGCGCAAGATGTTCGAACATGTTCACTCCCATCAGATCAATCCCATGGCTACGATCGCCATGTCGATCAACTTGATTCCGATAAAGGGGATAACGAGCCCGCCAACTCCGTAGATCAGGAGATTGCGCCGTAACACGTTAGCCGCGCTCTCTGCCCTATAAGTCACCCCATTTAGCGCCAGCGGGATGAGCGCAATAATGATTAGCGCATTGAAGATTATCGCTGATAATATTGCACTTCTTGGGCTATGAAGGGCCATTACATTTAGGGCATCGAGTTGCGGATAAAACGCAAGAAAAATTGCTGGAATGATCGCAAAATATTTTGCCACATCATTCGCAATCGAGAATGTGGTGAGTGCCCCGCGGGTCATAAGAAGCTGCTTGCCGATCTCAACAACCTCAATCAGCTTCGTCGGGTCGCTATCAAGATCAACCATGTTACCGGCCTCGCGTGCGGCCATGGTCCCGGTATTCATGGCCACACCGACATCCGCCTGCGCCAGTGCCGGAGCATCATTTGTTCCATCTCCGCACATCGCAACCAACTTGCCTTTGGCCTGCTCGGAACGGATTAGATCCAGCTTCGTCTCCGGCGTCGCCTGCGCCAAAAAATCATCAACCCCGGCTTCGGCCGCAATAGCCGCCGCGGTCATCGGGTTATCGCCTGTAACCATGACCGTTCGAATGCCCATCTGACGCAGAGCCGAGAAACGCTCGCGAATTCCGCCCTTCACAATGTCCTTCAGATGGATGACGCCGAGCAGGCGGCCATCCCTGACGACGGCGAGCGGCGTACCGCCCTCCTTGGCGATGCGTTCGGAAATGATCTCGGTCTGGTGGGAGGCGAAGGTGTTGGCGTTGGGCGTGACCTTAAGCACTGCATCGACAGCACCCTTACGAACCCAGCTGTGTCCAACATCGATGCCGCTAATGCGCGTCTGAGCAGAAAAGGGGACAAAGCGGGCATTTGTTATGGTCTTGTGCTCGTCGCCCAGCCCATACTTTCCCTTTGCCAGCTGCACAATCGAACGTCCCTCGGGCGTCTCGTCAGGAACGGAAGATAAAAGGGCGGCTTCCGCCAGTTCGCCCGGCTCCACGCCCTGAAGTGGCATGAATTCCACCGCCTGGCGATTCCCCAAAGTGATGGTTCCGGTCTTGTCCAGAAGCAAGGTGTCGACATCGCCTGCTGCTTCCACCGCACGCCCCGACATCGCCAGAACGTTGAAACGCACCAGCCGATCCATTCCGGCGATGCCTATAGCCGACAAAAGTGCCCCTATTGTCGTAGGAATCAGCGTCACAAACAGCGCCACCAGCATCAGCACGCTAACCCGGCCATTCGCGTAGGCCGAAAACGACGGGATCGTTACAATCGCAAAGACAAAAATGATCGTCATGCCAGCTAGGAGAATATTCAGGGCAATCTCGTTTGGTGTCTTCTGCCGCGACGCTCCCTCTACAAGAGAGATCATACGATCAAGAAAGGTAGAACCTTTAGTCGCTGTAATTCGAACCACAATCTGATCGGAAAGTACGCGCGTTCCGCCGGTCACCGCCGAGCGGTCCCCACCAGATTCACGGATCACTGGAGCGCTTTCTCCGGTGATTGCCGACTCATCAACAGATGCGACACCTTCGATGACGTCGCCATCAGAGGGAATGAGCTCACCAGCCTCCACGAGAACCAGATCGCCACGTTCCAGCTCATGGGCTGCTACTTTTCTCCACACTTTCGTCTGGATGTCGGCCAGCTTCTTCGCGGAAAGCTCTACCTTGGTTCTGCGCAGAGATTCGGCCTGGGCCTTGCCTCGGCCCTCAGCGACGGCTTCGGCGAAATTGGCGAACAACACCGTAAACCAGAGCCAGAGATTGATCTGAAAGTCGAAGCCGAGATGAGACCTGCCGATCAACGCATCACGGACAAGCAAAACGGTCGTCAGGCTGGTCACAATCTCAACTACAAACATGACAGGATTACGCGCCAGTAGTCTCGGATCAAGCTTTCGGAACGCCTGACCGGTCGCGGCTAACAGTAGTGAGCGATCGAACAGTGATACTCTGATAGCGTGCTTCCGCACTTTATGGGAAATCTGCATGACCAAACCCGTTCAGTACAACTTGCCGGCCATCATTGCGAAGTGCTCCGCAATCGGTCCCAGCGCCAATGCCGGAAAAAAGGTAAGACCACCGACGATGATGATTACGCCAGTTAACAATCCGATCCATAAAAGACCGGTCGTAGGAAAAGTGCCCGCGGACGCCGGAATAACCTTCTTGCCAGCAAGGGAGCCCGCCACCGCCATCATCGGAACAATGAATAAAAAGCGGCCAATCAGCATCGAGAGTCCGACCGTCGTATTCCAGAAAGGTGTGTTGGCATTCAACCCAGCAAATGCGCTTCCGTTGTTGCCGGTGCCGGAGGTATAGGCGTAAAGGATTTCGCTAAATCCATGAGGGCCGGCATTGGCGAGGCTTGTCAGGGCATTAGGCAATACCGACGCGAGCGCCGTAAATCCCAGGATCGATAGAGGTAGAATCAAGATTGCCAACATCGCCATCTTGACTTCCCGCGCCTCGATCTTCTTGCCGAGATATTCGGGAGTGCGACCTACCATCAGACCGGCGATAAATACTGCGAGTACTGCAAAGAGCAGCATGCCGTAAAGGCCGGAGCCCACTCCGCCAAAGACAATTTCGCCCAGCTCGATATTGATCGTCGGAACAAGACCGCCGATGGGCGTAAAGCTGTCAATCATCGCATTGACAGATCCGTTTGAAGCGTCGGTCGTTGCATTGGTCCACAGTGCTGAATTGGTGATTCCGAAGCGAACTTCCTTACCTTCCATGTTGCCTCCAGTCTGGAGGGCGGAATTGGAGGTATCGACGTGCGGCTGCGAGATTGCGAGAGAGGGATGCGCTTCGGCCCAGTAGGTGACAGCCGTTCCGGCGACAAAGATCAGCGCCA
>JAGWRJ010000868.1 GCA_028869725.1 Alphaproteobacteria bacterium
TCATATGTTCGACGCATGACGTTTTGAAAATGATGGGAAGTAGTGCTTGTAACGGCTGCACCATTTTCGCTACATTGTGGTGCGCCTGAATTTCCCCCCTACATGTTTCAGGTGCAATGTCGAGAGCAGCCCCCAGCAATCCCCCCATGCTGGGGGCATCTCGCGTTCTAGGGACCATGGGAACTCAGGGCATCGACATCGCGCAGGAGTAAAGTCGCACGCGGATGGGTTGGTCTCTCATCTGAGGACCCTTTGTGACTGCGGAGGCATCAGTACAGGTCTAAGACCTCTTCGCGGTCCCGCCTCATCCCCGTCAAATTCCCGCGTACCTACCCTGAAGGCGATGACCGTACACCCAACCGATATGCTTGTTGTCTTGCGTCAATCCCATACAGCACCCTTGCACTAAACGGGAACTCCCGCTCTGCTGGTGAGACAAGCTGGAGGTGTACGATCGCCCGCCCGCATCTGGAACACGCCGCCTCGCCGGCCTCGCTGCCGGACAATCCGCACGCACATGCGGCTTCCGAAGTATTGGCCCAGCTGCAGGTTGCCGGTAACAAGGGGCTAAGCGACGATGCCGCGGCGGCGCGCCTACGCCACTTCGGCCCCAACGCCGTGGCCTCTCGCCGGGCCACAAGCGTCCTGCGCCTGATCTGGCATCAATTCGAGAGCCCCGTGGTCTATCTGCTGAGTGCCGCGGCCACACTTGCGCTTCTTTTCGGCGAAGTCGAGGAGTTTGGTGCAATTGTCATTGTGCTCCTTCTCAACGCCACCATCGGGCTCATCACGGAATTCAAGGCGGCGCGGTCGATTGAAGCGCTGCGTGCACTCGGCAGCCATATGGCACGGGTTCGTCGTGCAGGCGAGGCGCGCCTCATCCCGGCTGTAACTATCGTTCCTGGCGACATTGTCCTGCTGGACGCCGGAGACGCCGTCACCGCAGATCTGCGGCTTATTGAGACCTCAGCGTTGGCGGCGGATGAGTCAACCCTGACCGGTGAGTCTGTTGCCGTCGCCAAAGACATAACGCCGGTACCGCTGGCAGCCCGCGCCACGGACCAGACCTCGATGCTGTTCAAGGGGACTACCGTAACCCGTGGCAGCGGCGTGGGCGTGGTCGTGGCGACAGGACTTTCAACCGAGCTCGGTCACATTACTCAGCTCGTTCTTGATGCCCAGCCTGGGAGCTCGCCGCTCGAAAAGAAGCTTTCAAGGCTCTCCACTGAACTCGCCTGGACAACACTTCTCATCGCAACCGGCGTTGGCATCGTCGGGCTCTTCACGCATCCGAATTTCCTTCTTGTCGTTGAAACCGCAATTGCGCTTGCCGTCGCGGCGATTCCCGAGGGCCTTCCTATTGTTGCCACCCTGACACTTGCCCGTGGCATGTGGCGAATGGCCCGACAGAACGCACTGGTAGAGCACCTCTCCGCGGTTGAAACCCTGGGCGCAACTACTCTCATTCTTACGGACAAGACGGGAACCCTCACAGAAAACCGGATGGCCGTGAGATCTCTTGCCGTACCAGCCGGGCCCCTTAACTTCGATCCACGACTAGATCATGGCCACACCCCGGCTCCACCTGCTGAAAGCTCTCAAATCCGGGATCTGCTGCGCACCGCGGTGCTGTGCAACGATGCTCATCTCCCCAGCATTGCGGACAAGGGCAGTGGAGATCCCATGGAGATCGCCCTGCTGCGCGCGGGAATGGGCATCGGCTTGATACCGGCCGATCTCCTGCGAGAGAACCGTATCATTCGCAAATACGCGTTCGATCCAAACATCAAGATGATGGCCACGGTTCACGTGGCGCCCCCAGGATTTCTCGTGGCAGTCAAGGGCGCCCCTGAAGCTGTACTTTCTGCGGCACGGCACGTTGCTACCGATCAAGGCCTGGTGGATATCAGTGATAGCATCCGTGCCGAGTGGCTTAGCCGCGCCAGTGCGCTCGGTGAAAGGGGATTGCGCGTTCTCGCCTGTGCAACACGCGCGACCGGTAGTGGTGAGGATTCTCCTTATCAGAATCTCGTTCTGATTGGCTTGATCGGGCTTGAAGATCCTCCCCGCGCTGACGTAGCGGAGGCGATCCAGCACTGTCAGCATGCAGGCATCCGTGTCGTAATGGTAACAGGAGATCACGCCGTAACCGCACGCAGCA
>JAGWRJ010000869.1 GCA_028869725.1 Alphaproteobacteria bacterium
CCACCGACATTATAAATAATGTGGACAACAGTGATGATGTCCTGCCAGGCAAAAGCGTTCTTATCAACGCGGCGCAGGCGCGAAAGCTCGGCCTACGTCCCCAACAGGCCATCAACAAAATCGTCCGTGTTGGCACGTCTCAGGCCGCAGCCCGGATCGTAGGGGTTGTCGCAGATGCGCGCTTCTACGGAGCATTACGTCCGGTTGCGCCAACCCTATACGCCGATAAGTCCAACCAGAAGTATGTGCTCTCGGTGAAGATCAAGGGAGGTCATTTTCCGGCAGCGATCGCAACCATAGACAAGACCTGGCAGGAATTCGTACCCAATGTGGCCATCCGGCGGCACTTCCTCAACGACAGCTTCGACAAGCTGTTCGATAGCGCCGAACACGAAGGCCAGATGTTTGGCGTATTCGTGGCGATTGCCATTGTCATTGCCAGCCTTGGTCTTTACGGCCTTGCCGCGTTCACGGCCCAGCGGCGAACCAAGGAGATCGGAATTCGTAAGGTCTTTGGCGCTCGCCATCGCGATGTCGTGAAGCTTCTCCTTTTGCAATTTTCAATTCCGGTGCTGCTCGCAAATGCCATCGCCTGGCCGGTTGCCTGGTATTACCTCTCAGCCTGGTTGGAAGGCTTTGCCGATCGGATCTGGCTTGATCCCGCCTACTTTCTGGGAGCGGGTTTTTTCGCTCTGGCTATTGCCTGGACAACGGTCATTTCGCATGCGCTGCGGGCTGCCGCGCGCAAGCCCATTCAAAGTCTACGCTACGAGTAGGTGAGTGCCATGTTCCGCAATTATCTGATGGTTGCGCTCCGCAATGCGCGCCGCAACAAACTCTACACGTTTATCACCATTGCCGGCCTGACCGTAGCGCTCACATGCGCCATTTTCATCCTGATGTTCCTCGCCGACGAACTGTCCTACGACCAGTTTATCCCAGGCATGAACAACGTTTATCAGGTGGACTTCGCCTTTAATCTGCCAGGACACGAGATTCAGCGCACTGGAAACAGCATGTTTGTGCTCGGCCCAACCATGAAGGCCGAGATCCCCCAGGTCGCCGCCTACACTCATATCGATGTCACACACCTCACTCTGAAGGCCGATGACCGGCTCTTCTCTATGGCAGTCGACGTAGTGGATCCTGATTTCTTTCAGGTTATTCATCTGCCCCTGGTTGCAGGCGACGCCTCCCGGGTATTTGCGCAGCCCGACTCCATCGTTCTGTCGCAAAAGACTGCCATCAAATTGTTTGGCAGCAGCTCCGCCATCGGTAAGACAGTTCTGGTCAACGCAAAACATCCCATGACGGTAACGGGAATCCTCAAAGACCTGCCCCACAACTCGCAGTTGACGGCAGATGTCCTGTTACCCAACACCTCCAAGGCCGATCCGACTCCGGAATTTTCCAAGCATCATTGGGAGAACATTTCCCCGTTCCTCTATGTCCGCCTGACTCCAGGGACCTCGCCAGCCCACGTCGTGACACTCATACGCGCGATGCTGGATCGTCACATCCACGCCCAAAAGGACTTTGGAGCAGACATCGCCGGCAGCCAGCTGATGCAGCCGCATCTGACCCGCTTTACCAACGTCCACCTCAGCTCCTATCAAGGCGGGATGACACCAGCGGGAAGCTGGGCGGAGGTCTACGGCTTTGCTGCAATCGCCGGCATGATCCTGCTGATTGCGGGATTCAATTTTACCAATCTGGCCACTGCCCGCGGCATGCTGCGCGCTCGCGAAGTCTCTTTGCGCAAAGTGCTGGGCGGCCGCCGCAGTCAACTGATATTCCAGTTTCTGGGCGAATCTGTGCTGACCGCCGGTGTCGCGCTTGCGCTTTCCCTGGCTCTGATCGAGCTGTTGACGCCCATTTTTGATGACTTCATCGGCCGCACGATATCCCTGAACTATCTGTCCGATTGGCCTCTGACACTTGTCATCATTGCCGCCGCGCTCATCGCCGGCCTTCTGGGCGGTGTCTATCCGGCTGTGGTTCTGTCCGGCTATCGCCCCGCGGCAGCCCTGCGGACCAGCCGCGGCGGCCAAACCGGATCCGGCCTTCTGCGCACGGCCCTTGTCGTAATGCAGTTTGCGATTTCGATCGGCCTCGGAATTGCGGCGCTCGTTGTCTTCGCGCAGGTCCGCCATGCGCGCGAGGTCAATCTTGGCTTCTCGAAATCCCATATTGTCGTCATTCGCAATGCGTATGCGATTCCAAAAACATCACGTCAGGATTTTGTCGATACGCTTGCAACAGATCCCGCGATTTCTGCCGCGGCGCGGTCTGATTCCACGCCCTTCGAAGGTAACATCAGTCTGGAAACCGTAACCGTGCCGGGTTCGCCGCAAAAGCTGTCGGTACGCCTCTGGGCGGTGGGCCCGAATTACCCCAAAGTCTACCGGACCACGCTGTTGGCCGGACGCTTTCTCTCGGCCAACCGCGCGGTGGACGTCTTTCACAACAAGGCATCGACGGCCAACATCGTCATCGACGCGAGCGCGGCACAACGCTTCGGCTACACCCCTCAGGAAGCCATCGGCAAGCGCCTGCACATGGACAAGAAAGTCCTTACGATTGTGGGTGTGATCGGCATCCAGTTTTTGGACGGTCCACAGTCGCAAAATTACCCGACCCTTTTCATCGGCGGCGACAATTCCATGGGCGAGATCTCTGTCCGCATCAAGCAAGGCCAGACACAGGCTGCACTTGCCGCCATCGATCGCGACTGGCGCCGCTTTGCACCCAACGCGGCCATGAACCGCTACTTCCTGGACGACCCCTTCAATCGCCTGTTCAAGGCAAGCGAGCGGCGCGGCCGCATGTTCGCGGTCTTTGTGGGCATTGCAATCTTCATCGCCTGCCTTGGACTTTATGGTCTTGCAGCCTATGCCGCGCAGCGCCGGACCCAGGAGATCGGCGTACGCAAGGTCTTTGGAGCGAGGACGCGTGATCTCGTATGGCTTCTGCTGTGGCAGTTCTCCATTCCCGTGCTTCTGGCAAATCTCATCGCCTGGCCTGTGGCGTGGTATTATTTGTCCGGCTGGCTTGAAGGCTTTGCTACACGCATTGCATTGAGCCCCCTCTACTTTATCGCCGCCGGCCTCGTTGCCCTTGTCATAGCCTGGTCAACGGTCAGCGCCCATGCCTTGCGGGCCGCCAGAGCAAACCCGGTGCAGGCACTCCATTACGAATAGGAAACCACATGTTCAGAAACTATCTGACCGTGGCGCTACGCAGTGCGCATCGCAACAAGCTCTACACCTTCATCACGATTGCCGGACTGACGGTAGCCCTCGCCTGCGCGATCTTCATCCTTCTCTTTATCGCAGATGAACTTTCCTACGATCGCTTCATTCCGGACATGGGCAATGTCTATCGCGTCGATCTGGCCTTTTATGTCCCCGGTCGCATGGTCGAGCGCGGAGACAACAACATGTTTGTGCTCGGCTCGACAATGAAGGCCGAGATTCCTCAGGTTGTTGCACAGACACGTATCGCCAATCCCACCGTCACGCTCGAGGTTGGCAACCGGCTGTTCTCGCAAGATGTCGACGTCGTCGACCCCGATTTCTTCCAGGTGATCCACCTGCCTCTGGAAGCGGGTGACCCCTCCCGTGTCTTTTCCCAGCCGGACTCGATCGTGCTTTCCCAATCCGAAGCGCGAAAGCTGTTCGGCACAACGCACGCCGTGGGCAAGACAGTCCTCGTGGATGGCACACACCCCATGCTGGTGACCGGGATCCTGGTCGATCTGCCGCACAATTCGCAGCTGAAGGCCAGCGTCCTTTTCCCAAATACGTCTAAGGCCGATCCCATGACCGCGTTTTACAAGCGGCACTGGCTGAGCACGGGCCCAATGATCTATGTCCGGCTGGCACCTGGCAGCGACCTGCAGCACGTCACCGCCATGGTGCGACGGATTCTCGACAGCCATATCGACCTGAAGAAGGATTTTGGGGTCGACCTTCCGGCGAGCCGGGTCTTTCGTCCGCACCTGACAGCGTTCTGGCAAGGCCATCTGAGCGAATATGGCGGCGGCATGACGCCAGGCGGCAGCTGGCTGGAAATCTATGGCTTTGGCGTCATTGCCGCGATGATCCTCCTGATCGCGGGGTTCAATTTTACCAATCTGGCCACAGCGCAGGCGGCGATGCGCGCCCGTGAGGTCTCTTTGCGCAAAGTGCTGGGCGCCAGCCGGTGGCAGCTGATCCGTCAGTTTCTTGGCGAGTCCCTGCTCATGGCTGCCGTATCCTTGGTGCTGGCCTTGGCAATCGTGGAATTGCTGACCCCCGCCTATGATGGCTTTATGGGGCGCCCTATCACATTTCAGTATTTTGCGGATTGGCCTCTCAGTCTCATTGTGCTGGGCGCGGCACTGCTGACGGGCCTCTTGGGCGGCATCTATCCGGCCTTTGTGCTGTCCGCCTTTCGTCCCGCCGCGATGCTGCGCGGCAACACCGGCGCCTACAGCGGCTCCGGGCTTCTGCGCAGCGCCCTTGTCATACTGCAGTTCTCAGTATCGATCGGGCTTGGTATCGCCGCCATCGTCGTCTACGCCCAGATCCGCTACGCGCATGATGTAAATCTGGGGTTTGATCGGTCCCACATTCTTGTCGTTAACAACCTCTTGGACATCCCTGCAGCCAAGCGGCGTGATTTTGCCCGTGCCGTTGCCGCCTCCCCTTCGGTCAGCGGAACGACGCTGTCGCGTAACGCGCCCTTTGACGGGGAAATCAACACTGACAGCTTTACGGTGCCCGGCTCACCGCAGATGTTGGATGTGCGCGCATGGGAGGCAGACCCAAACTATCCGAAGATCTATCATCTGAAGCTTCTGGCCGGCCGTTTTCTGTCCTTTGCGCGCGCCCAGGACAAGTGGAAACATGGCGCGAAACTGCCGACCAATGTGCTTGTCAGCCAGGCAGCCGCGCGCCTCTTCGGCTTCACGCCCCAACAGGCGATCGGCAAGACGATCAAGGAAGGTAGCCATTCCGAAACGATTGTCGGCGTGGTGACAAACCAGCTCCTGGATGGACCCCAGGCGCAACCCATGCCGGTTGTCTTTGTCTACGACCACCAGATGCATGAACTGTCGGCTCGCATCAAACCGGGACAGACGGAAGCCGCCGTGCGGGCGATCGATCGGATCTGGCACCGCTTCGCGCCAAACTCCGCCATCAACAGCCATTTCCTCGATGAACGGTTCGACCGGCTGTTCAAGGCCGATGTGCAGCGTGGCCGGATGTTTGCAGCTTTTGTCGGCATCGCCATCTTTGTCGCCTGTCTGGGGCTTTATGGGCTTGCCGCCTTTGCAGCACAGCGTCGCACCAAGGAGATCGGCGTGCGCAAGGTGTTCGGCGCCCGCACGGTCGACATCGTGCGCATGCTTCTTTGGCAGTTCTCGATACCGGTGCTGCTGGCCAACATCATCGCCTGGCCGGTGTCCTGGTATTATCTAAGAGGCTGGCTGGACGGCTTTGCCGAACGCGTCTGGCTCAATCCGGCCTATTTTGTCGGCGCGGGCTTGGTCGCACTTCTGATCGCCTGGGCCACGGTCATTGCCCATGCTCGCCGCGCTGCACGATCAAGTCCGGTCAAAGCGCTTCGCTATGAATGAGTGTCCGGTACAAAACAGGACGCGGCCCAACACCGGCGGGCGGCCATCACTGCTTGGTCATTTCAAAGCTGCCATAGTGATGTAGCTGGGGCGCGGTCCACTTGACGATCATCGTCTTGCCGCCAGGCAGCAGCGTGGACGTGGACACCTTGACGAGCCTGTTGTCACGATAATCGCCCTCCCACAGGCTGTTGCCCTTGAGCCGCACCGCGACCATCGTGATCCTGGGATCACCTTTGAAGGCAACGCGCTTGCCGTTGATCGGGGCGATATAGGACTGCCCCGCTGGCGTCGTCATCGCGATCATCTTGTCACCTACATTATAGGTGATGGTACGCGCATTGTCCGAAAGATCGGCAACCTTGGTCGGCAGCCAGCTGCCGGATACGAGATTGGCATCCTTTATCCTGTGACCGACCCGCCGAAAGCCGAGCCTTCCGGACGTCTCGGTGCGAAGATCTGATGACGCATAGGTCGCGGTCCTGCCGTTCCGGGCAACGCTGAAGGTTATCGTGCTGACCGTCTTGTCACCCTTGAAGGCGTCCATACGAATGGTGTGATCATTGAGAACCGTTACCGCCAGGGCATCGAATTCCGGATCACCCCGAACATCATGTGGTGCCCCATCTGCCTTGACACGGGTCTGGGGCACGCAGCTCGCACACGAAAACATCCCGCCTGCTACACGAATGGTGTAGGGCTGACCGCCCATTTTTGCGCTGCTGAGCACCTCCTTCCAGGTTCCGTTAAAGCCGCTTGAGCTTGCGAACGCCACAGGTACACACAGCACCGTACCAACAAGCGCAGCAATAATCGCTCGCGTCATGGGATATTCTCCTGCGCTACTCAGATATCATTTGCAAAATGAGGGCGACAACCTACACCAATGCCCCTGAAACCCCTGATGATCATTTAAGAACCAAAAGCAAAACCAGTAAATAGAAGATCGGCATGCCCGCGCCCAAACCTCTCGTCGCTGTGCCAGTTGGCGCCTGACGCCTCGGCGTCCGAATGTGTTGGGACGCGATCTACCTGATGCATTGGTATGTCCGCGGCTGGGAACCGGCCCATATAACTTGCCGATCGTATTGTGCGGGAAAACTGCGCGGCGCACAGAAATACCTTACTCATACATTACGATGTCGTCATGACATGCGGCGTCTTGACGGGTTTTCCTGGTGCGCGCGAGCGGCCAAGCTTGGGCGCATGACGTCGCCGCAGGCACCCCCATCGCGATGGCTCTACCGCGTGCGCCTTGTTGCGGTGGGTCTCATTCTTCTTTTACTCGGCTTTGTCGCCGGGATTTTCGTGGCGCAGATTCCTGCCACGTCAAAAGGGCTGCCCGATCTTGGCAAAGCACCTTCATATCGTCTCACCAACCAGCTCGGCCATCCTGTCTCCTCAGGCGCCTTTTCCGGCAAGGTCCAGGTCGTCACCTTCCTCTTTCCTTATTGCACAACATATTGTCCGCTGATCACCGCCCATCTGATCGGCTTTGAACATGTTTTGAAGTCCGCAGGCCTTCAGAACCAAGTCGAGATCGTTGCCTTCAATGTCGCGCCAGCCGATACAGGGCCCGCGCAGATGCGGGCCTTTCTGCAACAATATGGCTGGAACCCCAAAGATCCTCACTGGCAATATCTGACCGGAACCAGGGCGCAGATCCGACGCGTGGTGAGCGGCGGTTTTCACGTGGCTTATCAGCGCGTCTTAGATGCGAAAGGGACAGACGACACGGTTGTGACCGATCCCGGGCAAACGCCGCAGCTGAGCGTCGCCAACCCGCTTGCTGCACGTGTGAAGCCTGACTACGACGTCTCCCACAATGATGCGATCGAAATCGTTGGCCCAAAAGGACACATCCGCAAGATCTATGACGACGCCGACGTGGTTTCGAACGCGCGCCTGTTGCGTGACGTTCGTACGCTGCTGACGGCACACTGAGGCAGTGCTTCCCCCGCAGGACAGTCACGCGCCTTATTCACCAGCCGCCTCGTCATACGGCCAGACCTGGATGAAATCCGGATCGATGGCAAAGCGTACGGTGTCGCCCGGGCTGCATGCCCCAACGCCGTCGCTCAGAACCACCCGACTGCCGCCGGCACGCACCGTAAGTTCAAAGGTGCCGCCCAGGGGTTGAACGGCCAGGACCGTGCCGCAGCAGGGGCTATCCGGGCCGAGGCGCGCATGGGACGCGGCAATGCTCCAGCCAACCTTTTGTCCGGGCACAAGATCCGGGCCACCGGTGGTAACAATTACCCCTGCACCGATATCGATCCGGCGCGGCCCCACGACGTGCCCGACAGCAAGATTTTGCGCGCCCAGCAGACGGGCGACATGCGCACTCGCAGGTCGGCGGAAGAGCGCGCGTGCAGTCCCGCACTGCAGCACCTTACCGTCTGCAAGAACCAGAATCTCATCGGCAAGAAGGGCCGCTTCGACCGGATCATGCGTAACGAGAATGGTGGTGGCGTCGAGCCGGGCCTGCAGC
>JAGWRJ010000870.1 GCA_028869725.1 Alphaproteobacteria bacterium
ATCGACCGCCGTGCTTGCCGTGCTCTTCGCGTTGATGTTCGCGGCGTTCGGCAAGGCCGCCGACACACTACCCGCGGCCGACGCCCGGCAGCAGGCGGCGGAGCAGGCATGGCAGCGCGCGGTGGCCATCGGCCCGCAGCATCGGCAACTGCACTGGTTCAAGGGCCGCTGGAAGGAGCACATCCAGATGTGGATGGAACCCGGCCAGCCGCCCAGGATCGAGCAGGGCGTGGCCGAGGTGCGGCCGGTGCTGGGCGGACGCTTCATGGAAATGCGCCACCGTGGCCAGTTCATGGGCAAGCCGATGCAGGGTCTGGGCTACAGCGGTTACGACAACCTCAGCGGCCGCTATACCGACATCTGGATGGACGAAGGCTCCACTGCGATTTTTGTGAGCCACGGCGACTACGACGCGGCCAGCAAGACCTGGACCTACCGTGGCCAGATGCGCGACCCGGCGCAGCCCGGCGCGCTGATTCCGGTGCGCCAGGTGGTGCGCATCACCGGTCCGCGCAGCTACGTGTTCGAGTGGTACGAAACGCGCGCCGGGCAGGAAAGCAAAACCATGCAGATCGACTACACGCGGCTGTGAACTTCATTCCCATGGGAGGTCGTGCCATGAACAAGCAATACCGAGTCGTGCGTGCACTGGTGCTGGGCGCGCTGCTGATGATCCCGGTCCTGTTGATCGCCGCGCCCACGCCGATGGGCAAACCCGGCAGCATCGAGCGCGGTCGTTACGTGGTGAAGATTTCCGGCTGCAACGATTGCCACACGCCGGGCTATGCGCAGCGCGATGGCCAGGTGCCCGAGCGCGACTGGCTGACCGGCGACAGCCTCGGCTGGAGCGGCCCCTGGGGCACGACCTACGCCAGCAATCTGCGCCTGAAACTGGCTGAGTTGAGCGAAACGCAGTGGCTGCACCTGGCACGCACCGCGCGCTACCGCCCGCCGATGCCGTGGTTCAACCTGCATGCGATGAGCGACGGCGACCTGCGCGCGGTGTATCGCTATGTGCGCCACCTCGGGCCGGCCGGCGTTGCGGCGCCGGCCTATGTGCCGCCCGGCGGCGCGGTGGCGACGGCGGTGGTGCAGTTTCCCGGGCCGCCGCCCGCGCAGTAGGCAGCGCCCGCTTGTGCCAACCCGGTGGCGTACGTCCGCGTCATGCCAGTGGCTCTCGTCGTCCAGCGCACGCGAGAGGAAATTCGTGAAGTGCACGACATCCGGTGGTCCGAGGAGAATGGAAATGACTGAAGCCAATCGCATCAAATATCTGCGTATCGCCCTGGTGCTGGTGGGGCTTACCTTCACTTTCGGAATCTGGCCGCTTGGCATCCTCTGGCCTTCCGGCTGGTCGTGGCATGCGGGGGGACGCTCGTACTATTACGAAATGATCGTGACCATTTACGCAACGCTGGGGATCTTCCTGATTCTGGCCGCGCGCGATCCCCTGGCAAACCGCAGCCTGATCTGGTTCACCGTTTGGTCCAGCGTCGCGCACGGCGGGGTCATGGCCGTGCAGTCGTTCGACGGCGACCACAATATGGGACACCTCGCGGGGGACGTATTGGCTCTATTCGCAGTGGCGGCGGTGCTCGCACTGCTTGCACCTCGTGGAGCCCGAACCGTGGCGCGGTAGCCTTGGCAATCGTCACCGGCAGGGCGACCGGCTCTCCGGCGCGGAGCCCGGAGCGCTCGCGCTGAGCCGGATCGCCTCGACAACCCGGGGACGGTCGACGCGAGGCCATCGCCGTCGCTTCCCGAAGTCGCTGGATCCCCGCCCCCGCCTTCGCGGGGGCAGGCTCTGCGCGGGGATGACGAGCTGACTTGCGCGAGCAGGACGAGCCGGAACGGCCTGGCCGTTCGCTCGAAGAATCGCGTCTTGTTGAATGCGCATCGATATGACGCCACGCGGCGCAGGCGCTACCCTCGCGCTTTGCATCCTGGGCTGGCG
>JAGWRJ010000871.1 GCA_028869725.1 Alphaproteobacteria bacterium
ACCGAAGCCGATACGGCAAACATATCTTCCAGTCCGGGCAGAAGTTCAGGCGGCGCAATTTCCGCCTGCCATTCCTGCCAGGCGGCTACCTGAGACGACCACTCCGCATCGAAGTCATCCATCAATGACGAGACCGCCAGTGTTGCCGCGGCTTGACGACTGGTAGCGAAGCCTAATGCAAGCTTTCCATCGCGCTTCAGTTCACCCATGAGCGAAACACAACCTGGTCCTGCGTGCTCGTAGAACCAGCTCATGCGGCCATTGTTATGGAAGTCCTGCCAGCCGTCGCTGATACCAAAGCCACCGGCCGAGCCGCGCACAATGGCGTCTGCACCTTCTGCGTCCGCACCACACAAAGACAGTGCAAACGGTCCTTGATCAGCCCATAAAACCGTGCGAGCACCGTGGCGCTCGACGGAGGCTCGATTGTCTTGCGCCTCACCGCCCAGACGGGGTGCCAGCAAGGTATACGGACGCAGTCCGGCGTCCCCGTCCAATGCATAGCGCAACAGAAGCACATCGCGTCGTTGTGACGGACAAACCTCAATCCGGAATACAAACCTCGGATGACGGTGCTCGATGGTAACAGCCGGCACCCCGGGAGCAGCCAGACGCACGGAATAATTGCCCATACGCCTCAGCTCGACCCAAAAGCCATTGTCATCCGCGATGATAAAACCGAGATCGCGGATCTGCGGAATATCGATACGCGGATAATAAACCTCCGTAAGGATGCCCTCGCAGATTGTGAACCATAGTCGTGACGAACCAAGGCTAGTGCCGATCATGTCCTTGCGGGCCGGCGCCCACGTGGGCACCAGATCGGAACTGATGGGAGCCTCCATGACAATTTCTCCTGCGATGCGCCTTAGGCGCAGCTTGCTTAGCAGGAGCGGGTCGTTAATCCCATCCCGGGCGATGATGCCGCCTAGCGGAACCGGAAGATCAGCTGTCATCCGGGACATAAACCGGTAATCTCTACGCGCTCCGTGCCCCTCGAATGCGATCGCGGTCAACCGGATTGGTGCCCGTATGGCATTCGCAGACGAGGCGTTGCCCCGGAGGGGTCGGGTCTAGCCCCCGGGCTCGTCGCAGGACCGGCGCACAAGACGGTATAGTCATGTCCGCATCACACACATCCCTGTTCACAAAGTCGAGATCGCAGATCCGGCCGCAGCCGCAACGCCGGTGTACCGTGAGCTTCGGGGACGCAGGCGATCCTCCCAGAGGGGCGCCAGGTCACCCGCCAGATTAGCATGCAAAAAACCTTGCAAATCTTTAGTTTTCTTCTCCTTGGCTCACCGCCTCCATGCGCGGTTAATTCCGAAAGGGTCACGCGCTGAGCCCTCGATTCAGGTCGTAGACAGCGTCTGCAGCCCCCCAGAGCACAGTTGTCCGCGGCGGAAAGCGCGCTTTGCCTCAGCATCGCGGATTGCACGACCACACAGAGCGCGCTTACCCTCGCCCCCACTCTATTAGGGGGTCCCGATGAAGTTCAGACAATTTGCCCTGATCGCCGCAGCAGTGACGCTGGCGGCCGGCATGGCACCTAACAACAATGTTAAACCTACGCCTACCGATCAAAGCGGAACAACCGCCGCTCCCAAGGCCGTGACCGCGGCCTATGGCACGAAAGATCTTAGCGGTCACACCGGCAAGCTTGCCTTCCACTTCTTCGGCCCCATCCATGGCAACCGTGTCGCGTCCATCGCAGGTGTTCCGGGCAATTACACGACCTACTATGCCGGCGCTGCAGCCGGGGGCCTGTGGAAATCTGATGACGGCGGCAACAGCTGGAAGCCCATCTTTGAACGGCCTGGCGCGGCCGCCATCGGGGCCATCGCTGTCGCCCCTTCCAAACCTTCAACCGTCTGGGTCGGCACCGGTGAGCCGTGGGCCATTCGTGACATCGATATCGGCGGCAACGGCGTTTACAAGACCGAAGATGGTGGCAAAACCTGGCACCATATGGGCCTTACCCAGACCGGCCGTGTCGCACGCATCATAGTCGATCCAACAAACTCCAACACCGTATTCGTCTGTGCCGAAGGCCATCTGACAGGCCCGGATCAGCAACGCGGAGTATTTGTCACGCATGATGGCGGCAAGACCTGGAAACGGTCGCTGTTCGTCAATCCGCAGACAGGCTGCTCAGGCCTGTCGATGGACGCTCACGACCCGAATACGCTTGTGGCGGGCACGTGGCAGGTCGTAATGCATACTTGGGCTGAACTGAGCGGCGGACCAGGCAGCGGCGTATTTATCACGCATAACGGTGGCAAGACCTGGAAGCGCATTGTCGGCCATGGCCTGCCCGCGTCCCCCGTCGGCAAAATCGACGTTGGCATCGCCCCGTCCAACTCCAAACGCATGTATGCGCTCATCGAAGCCCCAGGCCAGGGCTCCATGTGGCGCTCCGACGATGGCGGCGTCGACTGGCATCGCGTCAGCTGGAATCGCATGCTGATCGGCCGCGCAGGCTATTACATCCGTCTTGCGATCTCGCCCCGAAATGACAACAAGGTGTATGTCGCAAGCAGCAGCTTCCTTGTGTCAAAAGACGGTGGGAAGACCTGGCATGAGATGCATGTCGGCGGCGACAATCACGATATCTGGATCGATCCCAAAAACGCCGCACACATGGCCGAAACCAACGACGGCGGGTTTGCCATCACGACGACGGAGGGCAAAGGCTGGCATAC
>JAGWRJ010000872.1 GCA_028869725.1 Alphaproteobacteria bacterium
ATCAGCATTGAAATGCCATTCCATTGTGTCGGTGCCAAAATCGATCGGGCAGTTGAACATCCGCTCGTAGCTGCGCCAGTGTTCGGGCGCAGGAAACGGAAACATCATTCGAGTAGTGGGAAACGGAGCTTCGAGTATCCGGTCATACAGCGAGGTCGTCGAACTCCGCCAGAATTCCGCGGCAAATGGCAGGAGATCGCCAAGTGTATCGAGGCCCTGGCTACTAAGGATCGCCGTCGGTCCGTCGATGCGGAAGCTTATTTGGCGGACGGCAGCGCCGGCCATAGCGACATGGTCCAGCGCGAACATCAGTGCGTCACCAAACGTCCTGCTGCTTACCATCGCATAGCCATAGATCCCATAGTCGCTGATCCGCTGCCGCGCGCCGGCGCGCAGGCCTATGTCGGGATGCCTGGCGAGCCTCTTCGCGTTGCGGTAGATCGCAAGCCGTTGTCGATGTGAGATGCGCGCATGCATATCCTCGAGTTGGTCGGCGGTAACGCCGGTATGCGCAAACAGGGAGCGCACGGATACGCCTTCCGCGGCGAGTTCTGCCGCCAGCGCGCTCAGTCCAACCAGACTCTGTGTCTGGCTATCGGGATCGATCGAGACCGGAGCAACGACCTTGACGGGCCTCATCATACTTCGCCTCTACTTTCGACGACGCGACGTTGGCACAAAATGACTGAAACGCACACGGCATTCTATGCTGTTTGGCAGTATTTGACATCGTCATTGGCACGCTTGGACATTGTCTACGCCGCCCCCCCGCGAATAAATTTCCTTCAAAACAGGCTTGGCTTCAGCCGGACGAACAAGGGATGGAGAGCGCATGACCGGAGTGACGCACGAGGTCGACGGCAAGGTCGGCGTGGTGACATTGGCAAAGCCGCCACACAATCTCATGGATGACGCCATGTTGGACGATATTGTCGCGGCCTATCGCGCTGTCGTCGCCGGTGGCTGTCGAGCGATCCTGTTGCGCAGTTCGCAGCGGCATTTCTGCGCGGGGGCTGACATGCAAGCCTGGGGAGATGCCACCCTCATCCACGACAAGGTCAAGTTCGATGCCCTTCTTCAGGCCCTTGAGGACACGCCGGTTCCGACCGTTGCTGCTTTAAACGGTGGAGTTCTGGGCGGCGGCCTCGAGCTGGCATTGACGTGCGATATGTTGCTGGCGGCAAACACCGCGTTTCTAGGCCAAGTAGAGGTCGCCGTCGGGTTGTTGCCCTTGTTGGGTGGAACGCAACGGCTCGCCCAGCGCGCCGGCGTGGCGCGTGCAAAGGAAATCGCCATGTTCGGGCGTCGGCACACGCCGGAGGCGTTCGAACGCTGGGGCATCATCAATCTCGTGGTCCCCGAATCGGAGCTGCCTTCGGCTTCGATGGCTTGGGCACGGCAATTAGCTGCCGGACCGACGCAAGTCATCAAGGGAATCAAGCTGCAGGCAAACCTCGCGGCGCGCGGTGGAGTTGCGGCCGCAGATGCGCGGCAGGTCGAAATCAATGGCATGATCTGGAAGGCGAAGGACAGGCAGCGGGGCGTCGATGCCTTCTTGGCGAAGGGACCTGGAACCGCTGAGTTTCAAGGAGACTGAACAATGCCAGCTCCCCTGGATGGACTTCGGGTTGTCGATTTCACACGCGTGCTGGCGGGGCCCCACTGTACCAAAGCCTTACGCGACCTTGGTGCCGACGTCGTCAAGATCGAGCCGCCATCAGGCGATCTCGGCCGCATCGGTCTGCCCCAAGTCAACAACATCGGCCTGTATTACGTTCAACAGAATGCCGGAAAGCGAAGTCTCTGCCTGGATCTGAATTATCAAGAGGCACGCGAGATCATAACCGACCTGTGCCGCGAGGCAGATGTCATTGTGGAGAATTTCCGTCCTGGCACCCTGGCGCGCTTCAAGCTCGGTTACGAGGACGTTCGCGCCTTCAATCCGCGGATTGTCTACGTGTCGCTCAGCGGCTACGGACAATCAACCTCCTGGCGCAATCGGCCGGCTTTTGCCCCGACCGTCCACGCAGAGACCGGCTTGACGGCGATCGTGCAGGATCATTTCGGCGAAGCCCTGTCCGAGGTGCGCGGCGATGCTTGTAGCCACGCAGACGTTTACACCGGGTTGCAGGGTGTGATTGCCGTTCTCGCCGCCCTCCAGGATCGCCACCGCACGGGAGAAGGCCAGCACGTCGACGTTTCCATGGCGGCTACCATGTTGTCGGTGAATGAGCGCGCAGGCGCCCTGTTGTCGGGCATCGATACCGACGGTGAGCCGATCGCGCTATCTGCCAACGAGTCGCACATCTTTGAGATGGCAGACGGAACGCACTTAACCATTTCCGGTAGTCCGATCCACTCTCCGATATTCTCGCGCTATTGCGCGGTGATGCGGCGAAACGACTTGCTGGGAGATCCTCGCTACGCGACGGCGCACCTTCGGCGCGAGAATCTCCCTCCGCTTCTTGCTGAGATACGCGCCTGGATTGGTACGTTCGACAACCTCGAACAGTTGCAGGCACAACTCAGCGAGGGCGGGCTGGCGGTCGGCCAGATCCGCACCATCGGACAGTTTGCCGATTCCGATTGGGTCAAGGAATGGAAAGCAATCGTCCATGTCGACGATCGTGCGGGTGGTACCGTGCGCATGCCTGGCAATCCCTGGCTCTTCAGCCGTTCGCAATTGCCACCCCCGGGAGCGCCCGCCTATCAGGGCGAGCACAATGAGGCAATTCTGGCGGAACATAACGTCGACCCCGACAAGGTCGCGGATATGAAACGCCGCAAGGTGCTTCTTAGCCGCCTTGGCTAACAGCGTCCGTTAATTATGAAGCCTAAGCAGGGTGGGGGAGCGCTCATTTGTGCTTGATGACCACGCGACGAGGGGTATCCAACGGCGCGATGTAGATCCGCTCCGTGACGAGAGGCAACAGCCAGGCCTTTACTCAGCTTCAACTCCAGCGTTTTGGTGGCGCGAGCTGGGAACGGTTCGGCGACGTTGTCGGCGTGGAACCTGATTGACGTTGAGCGATGGGCGAACCAAGAGCGGCGCTGGAGAGCCGCTCTTGGTGTCCTCGAAGCCTGCTAGCGATCGAGGTCTAGAGCAGCGTCACGTATCGAAAGTGCCATAGGGCGCAAAGTGCGGATCGTAGGACGGGCTCCTGATGATGCTGTGCAGTTGCCGACGACGCGCTCCCATATTCCCGCCGTCGTAGAGAGGGAAGCACATGGCATCATTCATGAGTTCTGCCAGTGGATGCATGTCGGTATAGCTGTCGACCCCGACCAGCCGCATAGCGTCATAGACGACATCGACGCAAGTTTCCGAACAGAAGACCTTCGTCATAACCGCAAGTTCGTGTTCCTTCCCGCCGGACTGGTCATACTGTTGGCAGGACTTCCAGGTCAGATATCGGCATGCCTCGATCTTCATCTTCATGTCGGCCAGCATGTAGCCAACGGTCGGATAGTCGATGATCGGGTGAGGCCCGGAACGGGAGTCCTTCTTCGCAAAATCGAGGGCGTGGTCGAAGGCGGTTCGCATCACGCCAACACAGGCGGCGCCGATCAGCGCAGCAGTCCAGGCGAAGTTGGTAGACACGATCTTGATCCCGTCTCCCGGCTTGCCAATGATGTTGCCGGCGGGAACACGGACATTCTCGAACTTCATCCGGGGCGAGATCGTCGCCCGGTGTCCAACCGTGTCCAGAATTCCTGTAACCTTGACGCCCGGGAGGCTGCCCGGAACCATGATGACGGCCAGAGAGTCCTGAGCGCTCTTGCTGCGATCGGTCCGACAGACCACCGCATATAGGTGACAGTTCTTTCCGTCCCAGCCCGTGCCGTTCGTGGTGTAGTGCTTCTCGCCGCTGATCACCCATTCGTTGCCTTCGAGGGTCGCGAAGGTCTTCACGCCAAAACGCGGATCGGCGGCATCGTAGTTTGCGCCACCCGTCACCTCGGTGAAGGCCAATGCACCGAGC
>JAGWRJ010000873.1 GCA_028869725.1 Alphaproteobacteria bacterium
AGGCCCAGTGTGAGGCCTGGATCAGTGCTGCAGACGATGAAGCTGCCTTCAGTAAGACGCTTCTGGATGAGCTTACGCTGCTTGCCACAGTCAATCGACAAGCGGTCGGGTTTGCCAGTTTGCGCGACAATGCGCATCTGAACATGCTGTACGTGCAGCCAACACTCGTCCGTCGCGGGATCGCCACCGCTTTGGTCGATGCGCTCGAGACCGTGGCCGCGTCGCGTGGTACCTCGGTCATGACTACGGATGCATCCGACACGGCGCGAGACTTCTTCGCAAGCCGGGGTTACGTGGCAATGCGCCGTAATACCATAGAGATTGCAGGAGAATGGCTGGGCAACACCTCTATGGAAAAGAAGCTCACGCGCCCACAGCGCGGGGCTCTGCAATGAGATTCTGGCATCCGTCGCTATCAGATTGGAGCGCTGCCGCGCGCTCGAGGGAGAATTCCGGAGGCAGTAATGCGTGAACGCCTGTATTTGTTCGATACTACGCTACGTGATGGCGCCCAGACCCAGGGGGTCGATTTTTCCATTGAGGATAAGTGCCAGATTGCCCGCGCTCTCGATCTTCTGGGCGTAGATTATATTGAAGGCGGCTTTCCTGGCGCAAATCCCACCGACAGTGAGTTCTTCGCCCACCCTCCGCAGCTTGCCAGTGCCAGGCTGACAGCATTCGGGATGACCAAACGGGCGGGGCGCAGCGCGGCCAACGATCCAGCCCTTTCCGCCGTGCTGGACGCGCGCGTCGACTGCGCCTGTCTGGTTGGCAAGGCAAGCCGCTTCCAGGTTGAGGTCGCCCTCGAGATATCCCTCAAGGACAACCTCGACAATATCTCCCACTCCATCGCCGCACTGGTCGCCAAGGGCCGTGAGGCTATGTTCGACGCAGAACATTTTTTTGACGGTTATCGCCAGGATCCGGACTATGCGCTGGAGTGTCTGCGCGCGGCGCATGACGCCGGTGCACGCTGGATTGTTCTCTGCGACACCAATGGCGGGACGATGCCGGAGGATGTTGAACGTATCGTTGGGGATGTGCGTACGAAGCTCAACGATGCCCGACTTGGCATTCACGCTCATAATGATACTGGTCAGGCCGTAGCGGTCACGCTTGCGGCCGTTCGGGCCGGTGCACGTCAGATTCAGGGTACGCTGAACGGGCTTGGTGAGCGGTGTGGCAATGCGAATCTTCTTACACTTATCGCCAATCTGATGCTCAAGGAGCATTATGCGCGGAGTTTCGAACTCGGAATTGAATCGAAGCAGCTTGCCCAGCTGACACACGTATCCCGACTGCTGGACGAAATTCTGAACCGCGCACCGGACCGTCACGCTCCCTATGTCGGCAGCTCGGCTTTCGCACACAAGGGCGGGCTACACTCCGCTGCTGTACTCAAGAATCCCGATACCTATGAACATGTACCTCCGCACGTGGTGGGCAACACGCGCAAGATCCTGGTGTCCGATCAGGCCGGCCGGTCAACTGTTCTGGCGAGGCTGGCTCAGTATGGACTGGATCTTGATGCCCAGGACCAACGGATCAGCCGTCTGCTCGAAGAGGTCAAGCGCCGGGAATATCTGGGATACGCATATGACGGCGCGGAAGCATCTTTTGAGCTTCTTGCCCGCCGTGCGCTTGGCCAAGTCCCAGACTATTTTGAGGTGGAAAGCTTCCGGGTCATTGTCGAACGGCGTCATAACGCACGCGCCGAGCTTCTAACTGTGTCCGAAGCGGTCGTAAAGCTCAGGGTATCCGGAGAAACCCTGCACAACGTTGCCATAGGTAATGGCCCCGTCAATGCTCTGGATGCAGCGCTGCGCAAGGACCTGGGCGTTTACTCTTCCTATCTTGCTGATCTCAGTCTCGTCGACTACAAGGTGCGCATTCTGACGAGCGGTACCGAGGCTGTTACCCGGGTCATGGTGGAGAGTGCTGATGGACAGGGGATACGCTGGTCCACCGTGGGCGTCTCCACCAATATCGTCGATGCCTCCTTTGAGGCGCTGACCGACTCGATCTGTTACAAGCTTTATCGCGACGGAGCCCGGGTCTGATGCATGGCTGACCTGCACCGATAGCAGGGTGCTTTGGTCTGATGAACAGTTAGATTGTGTCGCGATATCGCTGTCTTCACCATACCTCCATGAATTCATCTGCCGCCGACGAACGCATCGGGATCCTCTTTGCTGCCGCCGCATACGCAGTGTGGGGGCTCCTGCCGCTTTATTGGCATGACCTGCGCAGCGTACCTCCAATACAGGTGACGGCATGGCGGGTGACGCTGACGGCAGTCGTCGTATTTCTCTTTACGGTGCTGCGCGGTCGCCTGGACGTGGTGATTGCGCATCTGCAAAATCGTAGGCTTGTTCTACGTCTTGCCATCTCTGCCTCTCTGATCGCGTTCAACTGGACGACATATGTATATAGCGTCGTTAGTCACCAGCTGGTGGAGGCAAGCCTTGGCTATTTCATCCTGCCGTTGATCTCCATCGCTCTTGGCGTAGGCATGCTGCGGGAGAGGTTCTCGCGGGTTCGCCTGGTCGGTGTAGGATTGATGCTGACCGCAGTTGTGGTGCAGGTGGTGATGCTTGGACACATGCCATGGATAGCACTGGCGCTGGCGCTCAGTTTTGGCTTCTACGGGTATGTACGCAAGCTCGCTCCCATCGGGGCAATGGAGGGGCTACTCGTCGAAACCTGTCTGCTGTTGCCCGTTGCCCTGGTCCTGCTGGGCAGCTGGGCGGTGACAGGTGGACTTGCCTTCTCGCTTTCCACGCCGTCTCACGACCTGCTGCTGCTCTGCTGTGGGCCCCTCACAGCCCTGCCCTTGACGATGTTCGCGGCTGGCGCCCGACGCATCCGGCTGTCGACGTTAGGTCTTCTGCAGTATTTGTCGCCGACCATTTCGCTCATGATTGCAGTGGCAGTATTTGAAGAGCCTTTCCGTATCGCTGACGGGATAAGCTTTGCCTGCGTTTGGCTGGGTCTCGCACTGGTGGCAGGTGAGCCCCATCTCATGCGTGCGCGGGGCCGGCTGCTGACGGGACGCTAGTCTGACGTCGCGACACAAAGATTCAGTGATATGCCTGTGCTGGCCAATACTCTTTGGCCCGCGTCCTACCTCTTCAGCACTGCACGCGCTGGTTACGTGCGCAGTTCCGGAGCGATGGGCTCCTGCAGCGGCATCAGCGTGTCGGGACGGGGTGCTCTCCACGATAATCGTAGAAACCGCGTCCGGTCTTCCGGCCGAGCCAGCCGGCTTCGACATATTTCACGAGAAGAGGGCAGGGGCGATATTTGGAGTCAGCGAGCCCTTCGTATAGTACCTGCATGACGGACAGGCAGGTGTCCAGGCCAATGAAGTCCGCAAGTTGCAGTGGTCCCATGCGGTGATTGGCACCCAGGCGCATCGCGGTGTCGATGGCATCGACATTCCCTACGCCTTCATAGAGCGTGTACACCGCCTCGTTGATCATCGGCATGAGGATGCGGTTGACGATGAATGCTGGAAAATCCTCAGCATAGGCAGCGGTTTTCCCCACGCGTTTGACGATTTCGAGCGCTGCTTGGTAGGTCGGGTCATCCGTGGCGATACCACGAATGACTTCAACGAGCTGCATTACCGGAGCCGGGTTCATGAAATGCAGGCCAATGAACTTCTCAGGCCGATCGGTCGATGCTGCCAACCGTGTCACGGAAATCGACGAGGTGTTGGTGGCAAGCATCGTCGTGCTTGGGATGCGCGGGCACAAATCCTGATAGATCTTGCGCTTGACGGATTCGTCTTCGGTAGCTGCCTCGATGACGATGTCCCGATCGGCCATTTCATCGAGATTTTGGCTGGTACGGATACGTGCCAGCGCGGCCGGGACTGCATCCCCGGCAATCACACCACGGGCGACCTGACGGTTCAGGTTTGTCTCAATCGTCGTTCTCGCCCGCTGCAGCGCATCTGCATTCATGTCTTCAAGAATGACGTCATAGCCTGCCAGTGCGCAGACATGGGCGATACCGTTTCCCATCTGACCGGCGCCGATAACGCCCACTCGCTCAATGCTCATGGCAGTTGCCACCTGTTTGTTTCAAGATCCCGCGCTTAGTAGCCGGCCTTGGTGAGAGCCTCTTCGAACTCTGGAACGGCCTTGAAAAGATCGGCAACAAGTCCGTAATCGGCGATCTGGAAAATAGGGGCTTCCTCGTCCTTATTGATCGCCGCGATGACCTTGGAGTCTTTCATGCCCGCCAAATGCTGGATGGCTCCTGAAATCCCCACTGCAATGTAGAGCTCGGGCGCGACCACTTTGCCTGTCTGGCCAACCTGATAATCATTGGGGACGAAGCCGGCATCGACGGCTGCGCGCGAGGCACCAACGGCAGCATGCAGCTTGTCTGCAATGCGGTCGAGGAGTTGGAAATTCTCGCCGGACTGCATACCGCGACCGCCAGAAATAATGATTTTGGCGGCGGTAAGTTCAGGGCGGTCCGACTTCGAGAGTTCCTCGCTGACGAAGGTGGAAAGACCAGGATCGGCTGCTGCGGGCACCTCCTGCAGGGCCGCGGCACCACCTGTTTCGGCAGCCTTGAATGCGGTAGTACGTACCGTGATGACCTTCTTGCCTGCAGGCGACTGTACCGTCTGGATCGCGTTGCCAGCATAGATGGGCCGACGGAATGTATCCGGGCCCTCAACTGCAAGAATTTCCGATATCTGGGGCACATCCAGCTTCGCCGCAACGCGCGGCATGTAGTTTTTGCCATTTGTGGTCGCGGGCGCGAGGATGGCATCATACTTGTCCGCCAGCGACAGAATCAGGGCTTCCATCGGCTCCGCAAGCATTTTGGCATAGAGTGGGGAGTCGGCGACAAGAACGGTTTCCACCCCGGAAAGCTTGCGCGCTTCTTCGGCGGCGGCGGCACAATTCTGACCGGCGACCAGTACGTGGACCGGCCCGCCGAGTTGAGTTGCTGCCGTTACGGTCTTGGCCGTCGCATCCTTAAGAGCGCTATTGGTATGTTCGGCAATGACGAGCGCGGCCATCAGATTACTCCCGCTTCATTTTTGAGCTTGTCGACCAGTTCGGCCGCAGTTTTTACCTTGATGCCCGCCTGACGTTTGGATGGCTCGGTGACCTTGAGCACCTTGAGGCGCGGGGCAGTGTCAACGCCGTAGTCAGCCGCCGTCTTTTCATCGATCGGCTTCTTCTTGGCCTTCATGATATTGGGCAAAGAGGCATAACGGGGCTCGTTAAGGCGCAGATCGGTCGTCATGATGGCCGGAAGCTTGACCTTGACGGTCTGCAGTCCCCCATCGATCTCACGTTCGATCGTGGCGGAGGTGTCGTCGAGTTCAAGCTTGTGGGCAAAGGTCCCCTGCGGCCAGCCCAGGAGGGCGGCCAGCATCTGGCCGGTCTGATTGGAATCGTCGTCAATGGCCTGCTTGCCAAGGATAACCAGACCCGGCCCTTCGGCGTCGCAGATGGCCTTGAGAATCTTAGCAACCGCCAGCGGCTCAACGTCGCCCTCGACCTTGACCAGGATGCCGCGGTCGGCCCCCATGGCAAGTGCTGTCCGGATGGTCTCGCTCGCCTGTGCCGGGCCGATCGAAACCACCACCACCTCACTGGCTTTGCCCTTCTCCTTGAGCCGCACCGCCTCTTCGACGCTGATCTCGTCGAAGGGGTTCATGCTCATTTTGACATTGGCAAGATCGACACCGGAGGAATCGGCTTTAACCCGGACCTTGACGTTGTAATCGATTACCCGCTTGACCGGGACCAAGACTTTCATGCGTTTGAACTTCCCCGAAGATGAGGTGGCTTTCGCGAAGGGGGTGGAACCTGCGCCGGCCAGCCGGTTTCTTGTGCGGCGCAAAAACTAGGCGGGAGCTTACCTTTCTGTCAACGAAGGCGGTCCCAGCTGCCTCGCCCAATAGGGGCACGAAGACCCGGTCCCACAGGACGAGGGGCCCGCGTCGTGATGACGCAGGCCCCTGATTCACGTCTGACGAAGTTCAATCGCGCTTACTTCAGCGTCGCCAGATAGGCTGCCACATCGTTCGCGTTCTGCATGTTGTGCGCACCGCCATAGGGCATGCGGTTGCCGGGAACGACCTGCTGCGGATTATTGACGTAGGCGGCGACCTTCTCTTCGGTCCATACAAAGTTGGCCTTCTTCATCGCCGGTGAGTAGTCAAATCCCGCGACGCTGCCGGCCTTGCGGCCGATGACGCCAAACAGATTGGGGCCGATTTTGGCGCCTGCACCTTTGGTATCGTTGTGGCACATGGCACAGACCCCGTCGAAAAACTTCTTGCCTGCGGCTGCATTGCCGGCGGCAAATGCCTGGCTGGCGACAAAGAGGCTGGCGCCCATGGCCACGGCCGTGATCATTCCTATCCGCGTCATCATCATCCCTCGTGTGACGGGCCGAAAACCCTTTCGGCCTTCCATCGATCCTGTACATACCAAGAGCGCAGGTGACGTGGCTAGGCGACGGATTGTTGCTCCCGCTCCACACCGTGCGACCTTAGTTGCCGGCCGAGCGGTTTGTTGATCTTACGCAATTTTATTTGCGGCCTGCCCCCTAGCCTGCGTTAAGGGCATTTTCAGCCCTTGGACGGAACTTACAGGTTACAGTAGAGGGGACTATCATGAAATCTGTGTCGCGTCGCACGCCTGGAAAGGCGGCGTTACTCATTGGCTTGGGAGCCATGAGCCTTTGGGCGGCCTCCGGAGGGCCAGCTGCGGCGGTACCCAGCTTTGCGCGCCAAACCGGCCTTGCTTGCGAGGCCTGCCATACCGTGTTTCCCGAGCTGACACCGTTTGGCCGTCGCTTCAAACTCAATGGTTACATTATCAACAACCGCGAGCAGATCCAGGACGAGACGGCGCGGCGGCGTAGCCTCGAGCTGAGCTTTTTCTCTCCCGTCTCGGCGATGTTCGTTGCGTCGTACCTGCACAGCTCAAAAGCACAACCGGACAGCAGTGGTCTGGGCAGGGCCCAGAACGACACCACATCGTTCCCGCAGCAGCTGAGCCTGTTCTATGCCGGCGAAATCACGCCGCACATCGGCAGCTTCATTCAGCTGACCTATGATCCGACGAGCGGCTCGATTGGCATGGACAACACCGATATCCGTTACGCCGACGCCATGATGTGGGAAGGATCCAAATTCAACTGGGGTATCAGCCTCAATAACAATCCGACGGTACAGGATCTGTGGAACACGGTTCCTGCCTGGTATAATCCCTACATGACCGGCGCCGCTGCCGCGTCACCAGAAGCGGCGACGCTGATCGACCAGTCCCTCGCAGGCAATATCGCCGGTGCTACAGTTTACGGCATGCTCAATGACACCTGGTACGGCGAGGTTGGTGTTTACACATCTGCACCGCAGGGGGTCGGGCAGCCTTATGACACTGCTGCCAACACGTTGATCAGCGGCGGTGCGCCATACTGGCGATTTGCTGGTGAATGGGATTGGGGCGTCAATTCGTTCGAGGTTGGAACCTACGGCATGGCCGCGCACACGCGCTTTGCGGGCGCCTGCAACGTGCTCACCCAGTTGACCGATGCAAATGGCAATCCGGTCAACGTGTACACGACCTCATCCGGACCCTGCCAGACCTTGTCCGCAGGCCCAACGGATGATTACGTCGACGTCGCCTTCGACACGCAGTACCAGTATATCGCAGAGCATAACATCTTCTCGTTCGAGGCGACCTGGATCCATGAGGACCGGACGCTCAACAGCACAATCAACGCGTCTAACATCGCCAACGGTACGAACTTCAAGGCGACAAGCGCGAATCTCGATACCGCGCGGGCGAGCTTCTCATACTTCTACAACCGGACCATCGGCGGCAGTATCGACCTGTTCGATACGTTCGGTGGTCGCGAGCCGCTGGTGTTCAGTTCACGAAATGGAAAGCCGGACAGCGACGGTATCACCCTGGAAGCCGACTACCTGCCATGGCTTAACACCAAGCTCGGTTTGGCCTACACCATCTAC